>JBEAXZ010000030.1:0-9555 GCA_041159565.1 Actinomycetota bacterium
GACCAGGAGCCTCGCATCTAGAACAGATTGTCATCGATGGTGCATATCCCGCGATAGATAGAGAGCGCAACAAGTATGCATCAAGAATAAGTGAGGGATCATGTGACTCATGAGCTAATGCCTTGAGCCCACCGGTAAGTAACAAAAACTGTTGCAACGCTGGCTCACCTTCATTTGAGGTGAAGCGCTCAGCAGCCTCCAATATCGCAGATGCAATGGTCCATTTTTGGTAGTCATGGGAAATTGCATCGCCAAAGTTTTCTAAGCTCTCAACCTGAGTGACGACATCAAAGGTCTTTCCGGTGTACAGCTGAATATCAACATAACTGGCCGGCTCTAGGCGAGCGCCAAACTTTGATTTAGTTCTTCTGACCCCTTTAGCAACAGCACGAATCCGCCCATGTTCTCTACTGATCAAAGTGACAATGCGATCAGCCTCACCCAATTTTTGAGTGCGGATTACTACAGCCTGATCCCGGTACAACGCCACGGGCCCACGTTAGTCAAAGTAACTAGCGAAGAGCGCGATTTACCGCCGAAATGACCGCTTTTAAAGATGCTGTAGTGGTGGATGGGTCGATACCAACCCCCCAATAGGTTCCGCCATCTACGGTGCACTCTAGATAAGCAGCCGCATTTGCATCGCCTCCAGAGCTCATGGCATGTTCGTAGTAATCAGCCACCTGCACATCTACACCATGTGCCTGCATGACATGACAGAAAGCAGAAATCGGTCCATTGCCAGCGCCAGATAGCGTCAATGGTTTTTTGTTATCCAATAGATCAACGCTCAAACTGACTTTGCCATCTGCGCTACTCGATTGAGTTAACCCCGATAATCTAAAACGGCCCCACTGATTTTCATTAGCAGGTAGATACTCGTCAACAAATATCCGCCACATCTGCTCTGGGAAGACCTCTCCCCCTTGATCATCCGTGTGTGCCTGAATTACTTGACTGAACTCGATCTGCAAACGTCGTGGAAGATCTAGATGGTGCTCACTCTTCATTATGTAAGCAACCCCGCCCTTACCAGATTGCGAGTTAACTCTGATCACCGCTTCATATGATCTACCAATATCTTTCGGATCAATTGGTAGATATGGCACCGCCCAAGTGAAATCATCAATCTCTTTGCCGGCGGTCTTGGCATCATTTGCAAGATGTTCAAAACCTTTCTTGATGGCATCTTGATGTGAACCGCTGAAAGCTGTGAAAACTAAATCGCCGCCATATGGATGACGCTCTGGAACCCGTAATTGATTGGCGTACTCAACGGTGCGCCTGATCTCGGGAATGTCATGGAAATCAATCATCGGATCGATGCCATGGCTCAGCAAGTTCAAACCAAGTGTTACCAAGCAAACATTTCCGGTGCGCTCACCATTACCAAACAAAGTTCCTTCGATGCGGTCAGCTCCAGCCAAATAACCAAGTTCGGCAGCAGCAACACCAGTGCCGCGATCATTGTGCGGATGCAAACTCAAAATAATGCTGTCGCGGTATTTCAAATTGCGGTGCATCCATTCGATGGAATCTGCGTAAACATTGGGGGTTGCCATTTCCACAGTCGCAGGCAGATTTATAATGGTTTTCCATTCCGGAGTGGGCTGCCAGACATCATTAACCGCGTCACACACCTCTAAAGCAAACTCCAACTCGGTGCCCGTGTAAGACTCAGGTGAGTACTCAAATGAGATTTTGGTACCAGGCACGGTCGACATTAACTCTTTGCAAAGCTTGGCTCCATCAACCGCAATCTTTTTGATGCCCTCTTTATCTAGTCCAAAAACCACTCTGCGCTGCAATGTAGAGGTTGAGTTGTATAGGTGAACCACGGCCTGTTTTGCTCCAACTAATGATTCATAGGTGCGCCGAATTAAGTTCTCGCGAGCCTGTGTCAAAACCTGGATAGTTACATCATCGGGAATCAAACCATCTTCAATAATCTTGCGGACAAAATCAAAATCCGTTTGGCTGGCGCTTGGAAAACCAACTTCAATCTCTTTGTAACCCATCTTCACAAGTAGGTTAAACATCGCCAATTTGCGCGGAACATCCATTGGATCAATCAGCGCTTGGTTGCCATCTCTTAGATCAACTGAGCACCATTGCGGAGCTTTGATCATTTGCTTGGCGGGCCAGGTACGGTCATTCAAAACAACTGGCACAAAAGATGAGTAACGATGCTTAGGCATCTTTGAAGCATTTTGTTCTGGGAAATTCACTGCTACTCCTTAAATCTATTGGGTTTACCGGATTGTTAACCGGCGATAAAAAACCCCGCAGCGAGGAGACCGGTTAAATGGCCTCGCCACGGCAGCGAAGGAGGAGTGTGTTTAGTGAAAGCAGTTCGCTGCGCAACATGGTCAAAGGTTATCTAACTCTTTAAAGAACTGGCAAGTATCGATCAAGCTCGAAGGCGGTTACCTGTTTTTGGTACTCCAACCATTCCGCACGCTTATTGCGAAGGAAGTACTCAAATACATGCTCGCCGAGGGTTTCTCGAACCAACTGGCTCTTTTCCATTTCACCAATTGCTTCATTTAAATTAGCAGGTAGCGTCTTAGGATTTGAGACTTTTTCAAGTTGGTACCCCTCTTCAACCCCTTTCAATCCAGCTGCAATAGTCACAGCAAAAGCTAGATATGGGTTGCATGCAGAATCCGGTGCTCTAAATTCGATGCGAGTGGAGTTTTCTTTCTTTGGTTTGTACATCGGGATGCGGATCATCGCATCACGATTTTCCTTGCCCCATGAAATCTTTGCAGGTGCTTCCCCGCCCCCGTGAATTCGCTTGTATGAGTTAACCCATTGATTAGTTACCGCGATGAACTCAGGTGCGTGCTTGATAATTCCAGCGATAAAAGATCTTCCAGTATCAGAGAGTTGCTCTTCTTTACCGGCTTCATAAAAAGCATTTTTCTCGCCTTGGAAAAGCGAGAAGTGGGTATGCATTCCTGATCCTGCATGTTCCGTGAATGGTTTTGGCATAAATGAAGCATGGAAACCCTGATCCAATGCGACCTCTTTGATGATGTGTCTAAAGGTCATGATGTTGTCAGCGGTGCTCAAGGCATCTGCATATCGCAAATCAATCTCTTGCTGTCCCGGGGCACCTTCATGATGACTAAACTCAACTGATACACCCATTGCCTCGAGCAAGGTAATCGCTTGACGACGGAAGTCGTGGCCAACAGCGGTCGGCGTGTGATCAAAGTAGCCGCCGTAATCAACTGGAGTTGGTTTTACACCAGCGACCGGCGCATCTTTGAATAAAAAGAATTCAATCTCTGGATGGGTGTAGCAGGTGAAACCCATTTTGGCGGCTTTATCTAGGGTTCGCTTTAAGACATTTCGAGGATCTACTGGAGATGGGTTTCCATCCGGCAAGGTAATGTCACAGAAAATTCGAGCGGCACCAGGTTTTTCAGTGCGCCATGGCAAGACAGAGAAGGTTGCCGGATCTGGCTTTACCAACATGTCAGATTCAGTTCCGCGCGCAAAACCTTCAATCGCAGATCCATCAAATCCAATACCTTCGGCAAATGCGCTTTCTAACTCTGGTGGCGCAATGGCAACTGATTTTAGGAAGCCCAAAACATCAGTAAACCAGAGCCGGACAAAGCGAATATCACGCTCTTCTAAGGTTCGTAAAACAAACTCTTGTTGCTTGGCAATGGTTGCTGCATCTAATTCTTGGGAAGACATGGGTGGGATTGTGCCCTGCTCGAGTTACGGCCATGTTACAAAAGTGGATGTAAACAGCCTGCCTAAATCACAAACTGCTCTGAAGCATCGATATCGGTACGTTCGGCGACATCCCGAGTCACAACGGAGTTAGCGCTGATGCGAGCTCCTGTCCCCACGGTGACATTTCCTAGCACTCTCGCACCAGCGCCAATCACTACGTTGTCACCAATCGTTGGATGTCGCTTCCCATGTTCAAAAGTGCGTGCACCCAATGTGACATCGTGATAAATCATCACATCATCACCAACGATTGTTGTTTCGCCGATGACAACGCCCATCCCATGATCGATAAAGAATCGCCGTCCAATTCTTGCGCCGGGGTGTATCTCGATACCGGTCGCAGCTCTGACCCAGTTCGCATAGATGCGCGCTAACAACTTAAAACCGCGTCGCCACAACAAGTGTGCGATGCGGTGACCCCAGATGGCATGTACACCTGGGTAGGTCAACGCAACCTCCAGTCGATTACGCGCAGCAGGATCGCGCTGCAACGCGGTATCGAGATCTTCAATTATGCGCTTGAACACTTAAGCCTCCATCAAATCTTGGTAAAGAATTGTTGAGAGATAACGCTCGCCAAATGAGGGAATGATTACAACAATATTCTTTCCAGAGAATTCAGCGCGGTTTGCAACTTGTGATGCTGCCCAAAGCGCTGCACCTGAAGAGATGCCCGCCAAAATTCCCTCTTCTGCGGCTGCACGCCTGGCGTACTTCACCGCGTCATCCGCCGATACATCTATTACTTCGTCATAAACATTGCGATCCAAAATAGGTGGAATGAAATTAGGTCCAATTCCTTGAATCGGATGTCCTCCTGGTTTTCCACCATTAAGAATTGGTGATGCGGCTGGCTCTACAGCAAAAATCCTTATCGCCGAGTTACGTGATTTCAAAACCTGTCCGATACCTGTAATGGTTCCACCGGTTCCAATACCAGCAACAACTGCATCAACCTTTCCATCTGTATCACGCCAAATCTCTTCTGCAGTGGTTTTGCGGTGAATCTCTGGGTTGGCTTCATTTTCAAATTGGCGCACCAAAACCGCACCATTGGCGCCGAGCTCTTCAGCCTTTGCAACCGCACCTTTCATGCCCTCTGCTGCTGGAGTCAAAACTAACTCCGCTCCGAAGGCACGCAATAAAGCGCGACGCTCTTTAGACATCGATTCCGGCATGGTCAAAATGGTCTTATATCCGCGAGCTGCGCCAACCATCGCTAATGCAATTCCAGTATTACCTGAGGTAGCCTCAACAATTGTGCCGCCTGGCTTTAACTGACCACTCTTTTCAGCTGCATCGACCATCGCGATTCCAATTCGATCCTTTACGGTGCTGGTTGGGTTGTAAAACTCCAACTTCGCAAAGACATTTGCTGAAGCGCCATCGGTAATACGATTCAATTGAACCAGCGGGGTATTTCCAAAAACCTCGGTTATATTCTTATACACCTTCATTACATGCTCCTTATAAAATTACTTTTTTGAATTTGGGCAGGGCTAATAACAAACACTTATGCTGAATAAGAGTCAGCTAGATTATTTACAGCAGCCGCAAGAGTTAGCGCGGCCAAAGTCGATTACCCGGCGGCGGGTGAAGTACCACTGCGGAATCGAGAACATGAGATGAATTTTAGTAATGTTTTCAAAAAGCGCTAATTGCAAATTACTTGCAGGTTAACGCTCATTCCAACGTGAGGTCATTGGCAGACGCCGATCTTTTCCAAATGCGATAGCTGAGACCTTTGGCCCAGGTGGATACTGCCTTCTCTTATATTCAGCTTTATCTACCATGGCGATAACCCGATCCACCAAAGCTTTTTCAAAACCGGCGGCCAACAAAGATGTGGCATCACCACTTTCTTCAATGTAAAGCTTCAGGAGTTGATCCAACAATTGATACTCAGGCAGGGAATCAGAGTCTTTCTGTCCCGGGCGCAACTCAGCGCTGGGCTCCTTATTTATTGAACTATCCGGAATTGGTGGGATCTGACCTTGAGAGTTGGCAAGCTGATTTCGCCAACGGGCCAATCCCCACACATCAACTTTGAAAATATCCTTTATTGGAGCAAACCCACCAACCGCATCTCCGTAAAGTGTTGAGTAGCCAACCGCCAACTCGGATTTGTTGCCGGTGGCCAAAATTAAGTGACCCTCTTGATTTGAGATGCCCATTAACAAGGAGCCACGAACCCGAGCTTGAACATTCTCCTCGGCCAGGCCGGTTAATTCAGTGGCAGCCTTATAGCTTTGCACCACGGGTTCTATTTCAATAACTCGATAGTCGATACCTAGATTTTCCACCAATTGTTTTGCATCAGTTAGTGAGTGCGCTGATGAGTATTTGCTGGGCAGTGAAACACCATAAACATTTTCTTTGCCAATCGCATCGACAGCAATTGTGGCCACTAATGCTGAATCAATTCCGCCTGATAACCCCAAAGCCACTGATTTAAAGCCATTTTTTCCAACATAATCCCGCAAGCCAGTTACTAGAGCCGCCCAAATCTCTTCAGCCTCCGAAAGTCGATGTGATTCAACCGCCATGACTGCATTGGTTTTTGCCGCCGGAGTATGGACATTATCAATAATCAAATCTGGCTGACTGCTATTTAGTGATACCGCAATATCTACCAATCCCAAACTGTCTTCAAACTGTGGCGCCCGAGCTAGCAAATCGCCATCCTTGTCGACGACTAATGAATCACCATCAAAAACCAGATCATCTTGACCGCCATGCATATTTACATAAACAACGGGTGCGCCAAGCTGTTTGGAGCGCTTTTGCACTAGTGCCAAACGCAGATCATCTTTGTCTCTCTCATATGGACTGCCGTTAGGCACCAAAAGAATTCCAGGTGTGCGTTTTACTAACTCTGAAATCGGACCCTGGTCCTGCCAGATGTCTTCGCAAATCGCGACCGCAATATCTACTCCGAGATATCGAGCGACCAAAGTTCCAGAACCCGGGGCGAAATTCCTAAACTCATCAAATACCCCGTAGTTCGGCAGATGCCGCTTTACATACCTGCCTTTTATTTGGCCATCATGAATCAAAGCTACAGCGTTATTGGGTTTGGCCTTTCCGGAGGCCGCATCTTGATCAAGATACCCCACAATGATCAGAAGGTTGCCCGCCCCCAAATCCTTAATCTCCGTAGCTAATTTCTGAACCCGTTCAATGGAGGCCTTTTGAAAGGCAGGGCGAAGCGCTAAATCCTCAACTGGGTATCCCGTCAAAACCATCTCCGGAAAAACAACTACATCAGCCTCTAAAGCGGCCGCCTGTGAAACCGCCTTGATAACCAATTTGGCGTTGCCCTCTAGATCGCCAACTACAGGGTTTACCTGGGCTAACGCAACGCGAAGTGATGTAGGCACAGTTCAAGAGTACCGATAGAGTTCAACCACATCTCCCGGGGACCGCACCAGTGGCTTCGAGGAAAGGAAATTATGGCTCGCTTTACTATTGCCGATCTTGCTGCCTGGAAAAAGGCGGACAAGAAGTGGCCCATGCTCACCTCGTATGACGCGGTAACCGCCTCGGTATTTGATGAGGCTGGCATCCCAGTCCTTCTAGTCGGCGACAGCGCCGGCAATAACTTTTTGGGCGAAGAAAACACCATCCCAGTTACCGTTGATGAATTAATCCCCTTAGCCCGAGCGGTAGTTCGGGGCTCAAAAAACGCATTAGTTGTGGCGGATCTACCCTTTGGCTCATACGAAATCAACGCCGAGCAGGCGCTACAAACCGGCATCAGATTTCTTAAAGAGGCTAAAGCCCATGCCGTAAAACTTGAGGGCGGAGTCCGGGTTACCGATCAGATTAAAGCTCTGGTCAAACATGGGGTTCCAGTCATGGGTCACTTAGGAATGACCCCACAGTCGGTTAACGCATTTGGTGGATTTAAAGTTCAAGGAAGAAATGAATCAGGCGATGCGATTTTGGCAGATGCTTTGGCGCTGCAAGATGCTGGATGCTTCGCAATTGTTTTGGAGTTGGTTCCCGCAGAGTTAGCGGCCCGCATCACCGCAGCTTTGAAAATTCCAACAATTGGAATTGGTGCCGGAATTGATTGCGATGGCCAGGTACTGGTGTGGACTGACTTGATGGGACTAACCGAAAAGCCACCCCGGTTTGCAAAGGCTTACAAAAATCTGCGCAACGAGATGATTGAGGGCGCCCGCAGCTGGATGGCAGATGTCGAAAGTGGCGCCTTTCCCGGCGAAGCACAAACTTTTCATTAAGACTGGGACCTACACTTAACTGTGCGGCAATACGCGATTGATTTAACCCCGTTAAAGAAGTATCGAGATTTCCGTCTGCTTTGGGTGGCCGGATTCTTCTCCTATTTCGGCTCGATGATTACCTTTGTCGCCCTCCCCTTTCAAATCAAGGAGCTAACTAACTCCTACTGGGCAGTGGGTTTAATCGGTGTGGTTGAAATTATTCCTTTAATTATCTTTGGCCTTTACGGCGGAGTGCTCGCCGATTATGTAGATCGCAAAAAGATGATCTGGCTGACTGAATTTGGAACACTTCTAGCCACCATTGTTTTGCTTATCAACTCACTACGCGATGAACCAAGCGTCATTCTGATCTTCATAATTGCAGCGATTTTCGCTGCCCTGAGTGGACTTAAGCGCCCTAGCCAGGATGCGATTTTGCCCCGCTTGGTTAATCATGAAGATCTGCCAAGTGCCAGTGCGTTAATGAGTTTGCGTTGGCAGTTTGGTGGCATCGTTGGTCCATCTGCCGGCGGAATAATCATCGCAACCTATGGCGCTGGAGCTGGTTATCTAATTGACTGCATCACCTTTGTGATTTCACTTTCATTGTTATGGCGGGTGCGAAGTGTTCCGCCATTAAGTAAATCAACCCCGCCCTCTATCGCAGCGTTGATGGAGGGGATTCGCTATGCCTACACTCGCAAAGATTTGCTGGGCACCTATGTAGTTGATTTAGCGGCGATGTTTTTGGCAATGCCAATGGCACTTTTCCCATTTTGGGCCGATGCAATTGGCGCCCCATATGCCCTCGGATTTTTCTACTCCTCCATAACTATCGGCGCGGTGATTGTTACCTTGATGAGTGGCTGGATGCGCAACTATCCGCACCATGGCAGGGCTGTCGTTGTTGGGGCTTTGGGCTGGGGTGTAGCGATAGTGGTGGCAGGTAGCTCCGATTCTTTAACCGTTGTGATCGCTTCGCTGATTGTGGCCGGTGCCTTTGACCAGATCAGCGCACTGTTCCGTGGATTTATTTGGAATCAATCAATCCCTGATGAACTTAGGGGTCGATTAGCGGGAATTGAAATGCTCTCCTATCTGCTTGGCCCCCTTGGCGGACAAGCCAGAGCAGGTGGTATGGCTGCCTTGACATCCCTTCGCGCCTCAATTGTTGGCGGAGGTTTTCTATGTATTGGATTTGTGGCAGCGATTGCAGCGATCATGCCGAAGTTTCGCAACTACGACGTCCGGACCAATGAATTTGCGGTCCAACAGGCAAAAATCCGTCAAAATCAGGAAAATATTTAAAAATTTTTTTCGCGCTACCCCTCAGTAATTTCAGGGGTTGATCCTTCATTTTTTGCCAAAAACTCGAAAAATGAAGTTTTTACGCGTGAAAATGGGCCTTTTACCGGGTGCAAAAAACCTCAAAAGCACATTTTTTCTAAAAAATGAATTGCGACACGCAGGCGGTTTTTTTACCCAAAATAGTGGAAAGTTTTCGTAATAACTGTCACGATTTGCCTTGAACAGGTTCGGTGACGGATCGAACCATTTCGAAAGGAAATCTACG
>JBEAXZ010000031.1:0-9501 GCA_041159565.1 Actinomycetota bacterium
CTTATCTATAATCTCTGCAACGCGCAATACAAACTCACTTGTAACCGGCATAGCGATACCTAACTCCAAAGCCTCTTTCACTCCTCTATAAAACTGGGGATAGTTTCCAGGGATACCTGGGAAGTTATAAGAGCTATCGCCCTTCAAAATTCTCGCCTCACTAGTTATCTCATCGGCGGTCATCCACTCTCCAGGTTTTGGAATCAAACCTTTACGTAAAAATGATTCCTGATGATCCAAATCTTTAACAACTAAGGAGCCTTGATCTCCATTTAATCTTATTCGCGGACCGGGAGCTCCAATTATCGAGCTGGTCGATAAATAAGAATCTACTCCAGAGTGATGTTTTAAGACCAGCACCACATCATCATCGGCAGCTCCTCGCACTGATCTGACTGCCGAGTAGACCAACTCACCATCCCCAAACCAATCTAAAGCGGTTGAGATTAGATGAGATTGCAGATCTAGAAGTAAACCGCCGCCATCTTGCGAGGCATTTTGCTCCCGCCAAGAATTGGGATTAATTTCTGGTCTAAATCTTTCATACCGCGACTCCAGACGAAATGGTTTACCTATTGCTCCGGAGGCAACTGCCTGCTTCAATGTAAGTGCATCTGAGTCCCATAATCGGTTAAAGAAAACTGTAACTGGAACCGCTGCCCTATCAGCTGCGTCAAAAATCTCGCTGGTCTGCTGGAGATTTAGCCCCATCGGCTTATCAACAACAGTGGGAATTCCTCTATTAATAGCTTGCAGTGCGTGCTCGGCATGGACCTCGTTTGTTGATGCGATTACTACTAAATCTAATTCTTCATCCAACAACTCTTCTATTGAATTGACCAGAATTGCGTTTGGGAAATCAGCATGAGCATCGGTTTTGCGTTGGATGGAACGCGCACAAATCGTGGATACCTCAAACCCCGCCGAAGCCAAGGCGGGAGCATGAAAGAAGCGTCCGGCTAATCCATAGCCGACCAGGCCAACCTTCATGCCCACTAAATTCCCTTAGTTTTCCTGATGTTGCAGCTTTGAAGGCCACCAGATCTTTGGACCAATGACTCGAACTAGAGCCGGTACCAAAAGTGATCGCACCACCAAGGTATCAAGCAGAACTCCAAATGCCACTGCGAAGCCGAGTTCGGCAAGGAATACCAATGGCAAAACGCCAAGTACTCCGAAGGTTGCCGCCAAAACAATTCCAGCAGAGGTAATAACGCCACCGGTAACTGTTAGACCTTTGATTACTCCGGCTCTGGTGCCGATTTTCAGAGATTCTTCACGTACGCGAGTCATCAAGAAGATGTTGTAATCGATGCCCAGCGCAACCAAGAATACGAAGGCAAACAATGGGAATGATGCATCGGTGCCGGCAAAACCAAATACATTTTCAAACACCAGGGCGCAAACCCCTAGAGTTGCAGCAAAGGACAAAATCACCGTAGCCAATAGCAGGCCGGCGGCAAGAATTGAACGAAGTAGTAATCCAAGGATTATCGCAATCAAAATCAAGACAATCGGAATAATCACGCGATTGTCACGCTTTGATGATTGATCGATGTCATAACCAATCGCTGTTTGCCCGCCAACCAAGACATTTGGATTTACCGACTTAGCCGCCTCGCGAATTAGTGGGATTAACGCCTTTGCCTCTGTCGAATCGGCAGCTAAATTCAAGGTGGCATTTAGAAGAACTCTTCCGTCAACAACCTTAAGCTCTGCAGTCGGCCCCTTAGTTACCGGATCCAAATTGGTCACTGGAACAACATTTGCGACATTTTCAACCTTCAGTACCGCCGCTGAGACAGCCGCGATATCGCCTTGATCAACAACTATTTCTACTGGAGTACCTTCGCCACTTGGGAAGTGCTCTCCTAATTTTTCAAGACCAATTACAGAATCAGTTCTCGAGGTAAAAGCCTCTGTCTGTGCCAAACCATCAGATTTCAAAGTTGGCGCAAAACCAGCAAAAATAAGCAGCATAACTGCGGTAGAGATCCAAACGCGATTTGGTTTGCTTTCAACAAGAGAGCCAACTTTGGACCAAATTCCACTTAACTTCTCATCCTCTTGTCCGTACTTCGGGATCTTCGGCCAGAAAATCCAACGTCCGAAAACCACCAATAGAGCTGGAAGTAAAGTTAAAGCCGCCAACATAGAAGCAGCTATGCCAATTGAGCCAACTGGACCCAAACCTCTATTGCTGGACAGGTCGCTCAGAAGCAGCACCATCAAGCCTGCAATAACGGTTGAGCCAGAAGCCAAGATTGGTTCAACAGTGCCGCGCCAAGCGATTTTCATTGCTTCAAATCGAGATTGATGATGATGCAACTCTTCTCGATATCGCGAAATTAGCAGGAGTGCGTAATCAGTGGTGGCACCAAGAACCAAAACATCCATGATGCCTTGAGTTTGGCCATTCAAATCAACGACATTAGCTTTGGCAAGGTAGTAGACAATCATTGTTGCAAAACCAAGCGCAGTGCCTGCAGTGAATAATGGAATGATCCATAAAAACGGAGAGCGGTAAACAACTATCAAAATTATCGCTACCACCACCAAAGTGGTTTGAAGTAATCGAGTATCAATAGAACCGAAGGCATCGAACAAATCTGCAAATATTCCACCGGGGCCGGTGACATGTGTTTGCAATCCTGCCGCTCCGAAATTCTTTTCTAAATCCTCTCGAATGAAATCGATGATGAGAGGAAGAACTGGTTTCTCATCTATGTTCTCACCTGCAATAGCTGAATCCAGCGATACATTGATCAATATAGCTTTTCCATCGGAAGCTGGAATTGGAACAATCGGGGTGGGCGCAAAGTACTCCCTTAAGGGCTTGCCTGATTCAGGCAGGACTTTGTCACCTAGAGTGGTGGCATACTGGTTTACGGCGGCAAATGTTTGGGCGTTAGCTGAAGGGTTCAGATCTCCAACCAGTAACAGCAGAGTGGGCAATACATCAGCCGACTGTTGAGAGAACTGCACGATGCTCTTGTTGGCAATAGTTGATTCCGCGCTATCAGGAAGAAATGCAGAGTTGTCATTTTCCTGAACAGTGGAAATCTTGGAAAAGGCAGTGCCAGAGAAACCTCCAATGGCAAGCCAGGTGATGATCGCCACCACAGCTAACCACAACAGTTTGCGACCCTTTACAGATTTTTTGCTACCCGACTCGACAATCACCTGATTGGACACGCTCTCTCCTCTAACTTCAATTCACGGCTCTCTGGACATCACTGCCTCGCACCTGCGCCATTCGCATCAGCTTTGGAGTGCAGAATTTGAGTGATTTGGACAACGGCCACTATTGCACTTAGGTGCGTGGGGCGAAGTCCACAATAGGAGTTTACCGCTCGATGAAGTTAGGCTCTCCCTGTGAGCTCAGCGACCGCGACCCAATCTGACTCAATCCTTGCTGCCCCACCGAAATTCTCTGGTTTAGCGCTCAAGAAACTTGGTTTGGTGGAATATGAGACCGCTCTCTCGCTGCAACGGGAGTTCCATAATGCGGTTGCAGATCAGGAAAAGCCCAGCACTTTGCTACTTCTTGAACACCCGCCAGTATTCACAGCTGGAAGAAGAACCTTGGAAAGCGAAATGCCCACTGATGGCTCCAAGGTGATCGAGGTGGATCGCGGCGGAAAGATTACCTTTCACGGTCCTGGACAGATTGTTGGCTACCCCATCGTAAGACTAAGAAACCCAAATGATGTTGTTGGCTTTGTTAGAGAGTTGGAAACCGCGCTAATCGGGGTCTGCCAAGAGTTTGGTTTGAATGCGCAGAGATACTGTGAAAGATCTGGCGTTTGGCTGCGCGATGACAACGGTGATCGCAAGATTGCTGCGATTGGAATCCGAGTAGCCCGTGGCGTGACCATGCATGGTTTTGCATTAAATGTTAACCCTGATCTTTCCTACTTTGACCGGATAGTTCCCTGCGGTATTTCAGATGCGCAAGTTACCTCGATGACTCGCGAATTGAATCGCCAAGTCGAGATAGCAGAGGTTACGCCAGTTCTTGAGCGTTACATGTTTGAAGCGTTAATGAAGGTCGGTCAATTGTGATTGCACCTGAGGGTCGAAAACTACTTCGTATCGAAGCCCGTAACGCTGCGGTTCCGATCGAAAGAAAACCAGAGTGGATTAAGACTCGCGCAAAAATGGGACCTGAGTACACCGCGCTTCGATCTTTAGTTTCAAACGAGGGTTTGCACACTGTTTGCCAGGAGGCGGCCTGCCCCAATATTTTCGAATGCTGGGAGGACAAAGAGGCTACCTTCTTAATTGGTGGCGAAGCGTGTACCCGTCGTTGCGATTTTTGCAATATCGATACTGGAAAGCCACAACCTTTAGATCGTGACGAACCTCGTCGAGTCGCCGAATCTGTAAGGACCATGGGATTGAAGTACGCGACAGTTACTGGAGTAGCTCGTGATGATCTTGAAGATGAAGGCGCTTGGCTTTATGCAGAGACAATAAATCAAATTCACAATCTAGTTCCAGGCTGCGGCGTCGAAATGTTGGCTCCAGATTTCTCTGCAAAGAGCGAGCTGCTCAATCAGGTATTTGAGAGCCGGCCAGAGGTCTTTGCCCATAATCTCGAGACCGTCCCCCGAATTTTTAAGCGAATTAGACCCGCTTTCAATTATGAGCGCTCATTAAATGTAATTACCCAAGCCCGTGATTTTGGCCTGATAACCAAATCCAATCTCATTTTAGGTATGGGAGAAACCCGTGAAGAGATCTCTCAGGCTTTAGTTGATTTAAGAGTTGCGGGTTGTGATTTGATAACCATCACCCAATACTTAAGACCTTCTGCTCTGCACCATCCAGTTGAAAGATGGGTAAAACCGCAAGAGTTTGTTGAGTTAGCAAAGGAGGCTGAGGCTCTTGGTTTTGCTGGTGTGATGAGTGGGCCTTTGGTGCGTTCTAGTTACCGTGCCGGCAGACTTTATAAGCAGGCGATGGAAGCGCGTTCTGGTGCGAAAAATGGCTGAGTTGGTTTACCCACCAATCATCCGTTTAGTAAAAACTTTTTGGCGTTATTTGGATATTCGATTCACCTTTTACGGACAATCACATATTCCGGTAAAAGGTCCAGCGATTCTGGCGATGAATCATGTCGGGTACCTGGATTTTGCTTTTGCTGGTACCGCAGTTCTTCCGACCGGACGTTTGGTTAGATTTATGGCTAAACGCGAGATTTTTGATAATCCAATTGCGGGGCCATTGATGCGTGGGATGAAACATATTTCAGTAGATAGGAATAATGGCGGTCCTTCATTTATCGCCGCATTGAAATCATTACGTTCGGGAGAAATCGTTGGCGTTTTTCCAGAGGCCACAATCTCTCAAAGTTTTGAGTTAAAGGATATGAAGAACGGTGTTGTGAGATTGGCACAGGAGTCAGGTGCACCCATCCTGCCAACCGCTATTTGGGGATCTCAACGGGTATGGACAAAAAAGCTGCCCCGAGATTTCTCACGCAACAAATACCCGGTATTTGTTTCAGTAGGTACCCCAATTTATGTTGCGCCTTCTGATTCACTTGATGATGCGATGAACAGGTTGATGGCCAGTCTGCAGGAATTATTGAATCAGGTGCAAAGGGATTATCCTGACTCCCCTATAGGCCAGCGCTGGGCTCCCGCCAGCTTGGGCGGTATCGCACCCACCAAGCAAGAGTTAATGGCGGCCAAAGAATCTCGAAAGGAACTTTAAGAGATGTTCGGAAGAAAAAAGAAGGATCCAAACGCTCCAAAGAAAGTTCGTTTCAAGACAATAAGAGATGCCTATGCTCTAGCGAAAAAGCAGTACTCCTTTGTACTACTTCGGTGTTTGGCGGTATTCGCTCCGCTCTGGGTTATTGGCATCGGCTTGGGCGCGCAGTTCGGACGTCCCGGATACGCAGCTTTTCTTACCTTCCCACTAGCTCTACTTGGTGCATTTTTCTATTTCACAAGGATGGCTAGTAGTGCCGCTTATGCCTCAATTGAAGGAGAACCTGGAGCCGCAGCTAGCGTTTTGATGTCAATCAGAAAAGGCTGGACCGTTACCCCTGCAGTTAGTGTTAACAAAGCGCAGGACATGGTGCACCGTGCGGTTGGAAAAGCTGGCGTTGTTCTTGTTGCAGAAGGTGGCTTTGGAGTGCGCGCCTTGCTAAGTGATGAAAAGAAAAAGATGGAGCGTTTTGCTCCAGGCGTACCTGTCCATGAATTAGTTATTGGATCTGGCGATTCTGAAATTTCAGTTCGAAAACTTCAAAAGCGAATGAAGAAGTTTCCTAAAAAGCTCTCTACGGTTCAGGTACGTGAACTGCGTGCGCGACTCAAAGCTGTTGGTGGAATGAATATTGCGCTACCTAAAGGTCCGATGCCAAAAAACATGAGGATGCCCAAGCCGCGCTAGATTTTTACAACTACGGTCTTTGCAATCCGATCATGTAACCCTCTGCCATCCTGATCGGTTACAACAGCGGGGATAACTAAGGCAATCAATATTGTGCGCAAAAATACCGCTGTTGGTTTCACAAATAGGTAATCGGGCCAAGTCAGAACTTTGATTTTCATGATCCGTTGACCTGCGGAGGCTCCACCTAAAGAAGTTAGGAGGGCAACCTCAAGGACAAAAACCCCCAACCTAGTGAGCGATGGTCCTAAGGAACTGGATTGCAGCGGGATGATGAGGGCCGCCGAAAAGGTCGCAATGGCCCAGTCGATGGAGATAGCTGCAAATCTACGCCCCAAACTAGCTCGTTCCATGCGGGAAACCTACTACTCCCCGCGAAAAATGAAACATTCCTGTAACAGTTCGGTTATGGGTTTTTCACCACATCCCCATAGGTTTGGGCCATTGATTTGCGGCTCAGTGGCGAGCTTTAAATAACTAAAAACAGGAGAAATATGTTTAAGAATGCTACAGAAGTTCTTAACTTCATAAAGAAAGAAGATGTGAAGTTAGTTGATGTGCGCTTCATTGACCTACCTGGCATTCAGCATCACTTCAATGTGCCAGCTTCACAATTCACCGAAGAGGTGTTCACTGAAGGTTTGATGTTTGATGGTTCGTCCATCCGTGGTTTCCAATCAATTCACGAATCAGACATGAAACTACTTCCCGCCCCTGAAACCGCATTTATCGATCCTTTCCGTAAAGAGAAGACTTTGGTTCTTCACTTCTCGGTTGTAAATCCAGATGACAACTCACCATATAGCCGTGATCCACGACAGATTGTTGCCAAAGCGGTTGAGTACATGCGTTCAACTGGAATTGCCGATACCGCTTACTTTGCGCCGGAAGCTGAGTTCTATGTATTCGATCGCGTTAAGTTTGAGACAAAAATGAACTCCGGCTTCTACGAGGTTGATTCGTATGAAGGCGCCTGGAATACCGGCATAGACAATGATGCCGATGGAACACCAAACCGTGGATACCGCACCCGTATCAAAGGTGGATACTTCCCTGTTTCTCCAACGGATCAATTTGCAGATTTGCGTGACCAGATGGTTATGAATTTGGCCAAGGTCGGACTAGATGTAGAACGTGCGCACCACGAAGTTGGCACCGCCGGTCAGATGGAGATCAACTACCGCTTTACCGACATCTTGCATGCTGGTGATGATTTGATGAAGTTCAAATACATCATCAAGAACACAGCCTGGGCAGCCGACAAGACCGTTACATTCATGCCAAAACCACTATTTGGCGACAACGGTTCTGGAATGCATGTTCACCAATCACTTTGGAAGGATGGAAAGCCGCTCTTCTGGGGCGATGGTTATGCAAATCTTTCCGATACCGCACGCTGGTACATCGGTGGTTTGTTGAAGCATGCACCATCACTGCTTGCATTCACTAACCCAACCGTCAACTCCTATAAGAGACTTGTTCCTGGCTATGAGGCACCAGTTAACCTGGTTTACTCAGCACGTAACCGCTCCGCCTGTATTCGAATTCCAATTACTGGAAGCAGTCCGAAGGCCAAGCGCATCGAGTTCCGTTGCCCAGATCCATCATCAAATCCGTACCTTGCCTTCGCTGCGATTCTGATGGCGGGATTAGATGGAATCATCAACAAGATTGAGCCACATGCACCAGTAGACAAAGACATCTATGAACTCGAAGGTGATGAGGCAAAATCAATTCCGCAGGTACCTGGAAGCTTAGATGCGGTAATCGACAATTTAGAGCGCGATCACGAGTTCTTAACCCGAGGCGGCGTATTTAGTAAGGATCTCATTGAGACATGGATTGATTGGAAGCGTAAATCAGAAATTGATTACGTACGTCTACGTCCACATCCAGCTGAGTTCGAGCTTTACTACGATATCTAGATCAAAGAAAAAAAGGCCCACTTCGGTGGGCCTTTTTTATTCTGCAATTATTTGCGCTCGACGTTGTTAATTCTCTGCAACAAAGTTGGGTGGGTATAGTTAAAAGCCACATATAAAGGATGTGGCGAAAGATTTGCCAAACTATCAGTCGAAATCTTCTCTAATGCTGAACGCATCGGTGCAACCTCATAAGTCTCTGCAGCAAATGTATCTGACTGAAACTCATTGTGCCTCGACCAGCTGTTATTGATTAACCCCAGCAAAATACTCAGCGGGGTAAACAATATGAAGAAAGCTAGGGCTGAGATATGAAAACTCTGCTGCTCTGCCCCTAATGCCGTGGAGAGTTCAGGATAATTCAACAGCCAGCCTAGAAGTGCAAAGGTTCCAAAGCTTTGAACCAAAGAGAAAATAAACATGGAGAAGGTGTGCTTCTTTTTGTAATGTCCAATTTCATGTGCAAGAACAGCAACAATCTCCTTGGTCGAGAGCTTCTCTATCAAAGTATCAAATAGAACAATAGTTTTGCTACGACCTAAGCCGCTAAAGAAAGCATTG
Source organism: Actinomycetota bacterium (assembly GCA_041159565.1). Lineage (GTDB taxonomy): Bacteria > Actinomycetota > Actinomycetes > Nanopelagicales > Nanopelagicaceae > MAG-120802. Next base: position 8,892 of record JBEAXZ010000031.1, read on the forward strand.
GCCTTTGTTGACCTCTTGGAACCGTCCATAACAAATAGGCGGTTTATGGCATAGCCTTGCGAGGCACAGTATTTTTGAATCTCGACTTTCAATTCACCTTCCGGAAGTGGTTGCAACTTGTTGAAAAGTGGCAGGATCAGTTTGGTGCCAAACATGAACATGAATAGCGAGAAGGCTGTAACTACCAACCAGGCAGAGATCCAGAACCCACTTTGTAGCTCTTGATAGAGCCAAAGCAATGTGGTGAGAAGTGCTCCACCAACAACCACGGCTACCACGGAACCTTTTAGCGCGTCTGCGAAAAATGTTTTCAAAGTAGTTTTGTTAAAACCATATTTCGCTTCAATTTGGAATGTTCCATAAATCGCAAAAGGCAAATTTAAAATCCAAGATATTAATGCGAGAGCCGCGATAAAGAGAAGTGAAATTTGAATCTCATTTGTAACTTGCTCTCTAACTAGATTGTCTAGCTGGGCAAACCAGCCATAGGCAAGTGCGAAAACCATAATCACAGTGGAGAAAGTTGCTGAGATAAAGCCGAACCTGGTTTTCTCCGATGAATAAGCTATGGACTTTTCCCGCTCTTTTTCATCATATAGGTGAGCGATCT
>JBEAXZ010000032.1:0-9384 GCA_041159565.1 Actinomycetota bacterium
GATTGTTGTCACCGGTGCGAATTGTGGACATGGTTAACAACTCATCACCAGATCTGAACTTCATTCCGATAACACCGGTAGCTGATCTTCCCATTGGGCGAAGTGATTCATCATCTGCGGTAAAACGTAGTGACATTCCTTTTTTGGAGATTAACAACAGTTCATCATTGCTAGTGATGGCAGAGGCGGCAACCACCTCATCATTGTCTTTTAATGTAATTGCAATTAAACCCCCAGTGCGTGGTGAGTCATACTCGACAAGTGGACTCTTTTTAATGATGCCACCTTTGGTTGCGATAACTAAGTGAGGTAGTGATGAGTAATCTGCGATTGAGATTACTGAAGCAATATTCTCATTTGGTTTGAAGGCTAAAAGATTGGCGACATGTTGGCCACGTGCATCTCTTCCTGCATCTGGCAGCTCATGAACTTTGGCGCGATATACCCGGCCTTGATTGGTAAAGAACAGCAACCAATCATGGGTGGATGCGGTAAAGAAATGTTCGACAATGTCATCTTGTTTTAGCGCTGCGCCTTTAACACCTTTACCACCACGACGCTGTGAACGATAAAGATCAGCACGGGTGCGCTTGGCGTATCCGCCTCGGGTAATGGTTACAACTACATCTTGATCTGGAATCAGATCCTCGACCGATAAATCAGTATCCCCCGCCACGATTTGGGTGCGGCGGTCATCGCCATACTTTTCCGCGATTTCCTTGAGCTCTTCCTTGATAATCAACCTTTGTTTGGCTGGATCATTAAGAATTGTGGTGAGCTCCTTGATCTCTGCCATCAAAGTTTCATACTCATCAATAATCTTTTGGCGCTCGAGGGCAGCAAGACGACGCAGTTGCATATCCAAGATCGCGTTGGCTTGGATTTCATCAACCTCAAGCAGTTTCATCAAACCTGCGCGGGCTTCATCGGAATTGGCGCTGGCGCGGATCAAAGCGATTACAGCATCTAAAGCATCAAGTGCTTTTAGATAACCCCGCAATATGTGGGCTCTTTTTTCCCGCTCTGAAAGTCGGTACTTGGTGCGGCGCACAATTACTTCAACTTGGTGGGTTATGTAATGGCGGATAAATTCATCGAGGCGCAAAGTGCGCGGAACATTGTCAACCAATGCCAACATGTTGGCACCAAAGGAATCCTGTAATTGGGTGTGTTTGTAAAGATTATTTAAAACAATCTTTGGTGTTGCATCGTTGCGCAAAACAATTACTAAGCGTTGTCCTAAACGTTCATTTCCTTCATCGCGAACATCTGCAATGCCTTTGATCTTTCCATCTTTAACTAATTCGGCGATCTTCAACGCTAAATTATCTGGGTTAACTTGATAGGGAAGCTCGGTTATTACCAAACAGGTGCGTTTGTTAATCTCCTCGATTTCAACAACAGCGCGCATTGTGATTGAACCGCGACCGGTGCGATAAGCCTCTTCAATTCCTTGCCTTCCAACAATAATTCCACGGGTTGGAAAATCTGGACCTTTAACAATTCCGAGTAGCGCGGTTAAGGTTTCCTCGCTGGATGAATCTGGATTTTCTAGCGCCCACTGCACAGCGGCGGCGATTTCGCGCAGATTATGTGGTGGAATGTTTGTCGCCATTCCAACCGCGATACCGGCGGAGCCATTAACTAAAAGGTTTGGAAAACGGCTTGGTAAGACAACTGGTTCTTGAGAGCGACCATCGTAATTTGGGATGAAATCAACGGTTTCCTCATCAATATCCCGCATCATCTCCATGGCTAGTGGTGCCATACGAGCTTCGGTGTAACGCATTGCCGCAGCAGGATCATTTCCTGGCGAACCAAAGTTTCCATTGCCATCAACTAGTGGATAGCGGAGTGACCAGTGTTGAGCTAAACGCACCAAGGTGTCATAGATCGCGCCATCACCATGTGGGTGGTAGTTACCCATGACATCACCGACGATGCGGGAGCATTTGTAATAACCCTTATCTGGGCGATAACCCGCGTCATACATTGCGTAAAGCACCCGGCGGTGAACTGGTTTTAAGCCATCACGGATATCTGGAAGTGCGCGGCCAACAATGACCGACATCGCATAATCCAAATAAGAACGGGCCATTTCGACCTGTAAGTCGACCGCCTCGATTTTGTCGTGATTCTCCAAATTTTCCATCTTTAAATATCCAAGAACCTAACATCTTTGGCGTTGCGTTGAATAAATTGGCGACGTTGTTCTACATCTTCACCCATTAATACCGAGAAAAGATCATCTGCAGCAGCCGCATCATCAAGAGTTACTCGCATCAGAACTCGATGTGCTGGATCCATGGTGGTATCCCACAACTCTTTGGCTGGCATTTCGCCTAATCCTTTGAAGCGTTGGATGCCATCCTCTTTTGGTAAACGCTTTCCGGCATCCAAACCAAGTTGGATAAAACCATCACGCTCTTTATCCGAGAAGGCGTACTGTACCGGCTCTTTGCCGCCCCACTTAATTTTGTAAAGCGGTGGCTGGGCAAAGTAAACATAACCTTGCTCGATAAGTGGACGCATGAAACGGAATAACAAAGTTAACAAAAGGGTGCGGATGTGTTGGCCATCAACATCAGCATCGGCCATCAAAATAACTTTGTGATAGCGCAGTTTTGCAATATCAAAATCATCATGGATGCCGGTGCCAAGGGCTGTGATTAACGCCTGCACCTCGTTGTTTTGTAAAACGCGATCTATACGGGCTTTTTCTACATTTAAAATCTTGCCGCGGATTGGGAGAACCGCTTGGAAACGAGAATCTCTGCCACCTTTTGTGGAGCCGCCAGCAGAATCACCTTCAACAATATAAAGCTCGCACTTTTCTGGTTCGGTCCATTGGCAATCCGCCAACTTTCCTGGCATGCCACGTCCCTCTAACAATCCTTTACGGCTGCGTGATAGATCGCGGGCTTTTCTCGCAGCGATACGAGCGGTGGCGGCATCAATTGCTTTGCGAACAATCTCTTTGCCTTCAGTTGGATTCTTCTCAAACCACTCGCCGACCGCATCATTTATAGCTTTTTGAGTAAATGATTTGGCCTCGGTATTGCCTAATTTTGTTTTAGTTTGGCCCTCAAACTGTGGCTCTGCCACTTTGATTGAGATGATTGCGGTTAAACCCTCGCGAATATCATCACCGGTTAGGCGATCTTCTTTGCGGCGAATATATCCCCACTCTTCTGCAAACTTGTTTACTAGTGATGTTAAAGCGGTGCGGAAACCTTCTTCATGGGTGCCGCCTTCTTGGGTGTTGATGGTGTTGGCAAATGTGTAAACCGATTCAGAGAACCCGGTGTTCCATTGCATCGCAACCTCGAGAGACATTTTGTGTTTTGTATCTTCGGTTTCTAGCGCGATTATGGATTTGTGGGTTACACCTTTGGTGGTATTTAAATGTTTAACAAAATCAACGATTCCACCTTCGTAGTGGTACTTAACCTCAAGTGGTTCGCCTTTTTCATTTACATGTCCGGGACGTTCATCACGAAGTGTGAGTGTTAAACCTTTATTTAAAAAGGCCATTTCGCGGAAACGTGTTGAGAGAACCTCAAAGGAAAAATCTGTGGTTTCGAAAATCTCTTCTGAAGGCCAGAAGGTAACTTCGGTTCCAGTATTTGTGGTAGCAACACCTTTTTCAACTGGAGAGTTTGGGACACCTAATTTGTAACTTTGTTCCCAGAAAAATCCATCGCGTTGTACGACAACACTTAAGTCGCGACTTAATGCATTAACAACAGAGACACCAACACCGTGTAGACCGCCAGAAACAGAGTAACCACCATCGCCAAACTTTCCACCGGCATGTAAAACAGTAAGCACAACTTCAAGCGCTGGTTTTTTCTCTACTGGGTGAATATCAACTGGGATGCCGCGACCATTGTCATTTACACGCACTCCACCATTGGCCAACAAGACAACATTGATCTCGCTGCAGTAACCAGCTAAAGCCTCATCAACTGAGTTGTCGACGATTTCATAAACCAGGTGGTGTAGGCCGCGCTCGCCGGTGGATCCGATGTACATACCGGGGCGTTTACGGACCGCCTCTAGGCCCTCCAGAACGGTAATCGCTGAGGCGTCATAAGCCCGCGAAACCTTCTTGTCAGCCACCTAAAACCCTCGCTTCACTGTTTGGTTAAACCCGCCAGAGACAAACCTCGCCTCTTTTTAGGGCTGGGTACCCGCAAATCCTAGTGGTAAATCAGGAAGTGAATAGCCCAAAAAAGGCGATAGTGGTGGATTAGGCGCGTTTTTAGCGAGGGGGTGAGGGTCACTATTGGAAATACTTACCCAAAGGTGTCTCTTGGCCCTTTAGCTCCGCGGATGGTGCGCAGCCCTCGTTTCCAGGATGGGGCATGTGGGCCGATGATGTTGAGGCTGTCGACCACCGCACCTGGTGCGCTCTGTCTGATCTTTCGCAACAACTCATCATTCATTAAACGTAGTTGTGTACTCCAAGCGGTTGATGAGGTTTGGATTGTTAACTTTCCTTCATACAACGTAATTGGTGTTGAGTGATCCGCTATCTCATCACCAACAATTTCTCGCCAATCACTGAATAGATTTCCTTCCGCAATACCTTTGCGCCAATCTCTACTTTCAATTAACTCATTTAGGATGTTGTTAATTTTTTGTGGCTCACCCAATTCAACGCGCTCCTGTTGTTCTGTCTCTTTCTTTTTGCGCATTCCGGTGCGGTAGGAGCGGAACAACTCTCTGGCGATATCTCTTTTCACAAAACCGCAACCTGTCCGCTGGTTACTTTAAATCTATTTCCGGTTATTTGATTAGGGAGATCATTGGCAACCGCAACAGTTATAAAGGTTTGTTCGGCGGTATTTGAAATTGCTAATAACTTTTCCCGGCGACCCTCATCTAATTCAGAGAAAACATCATCCAATATCAGGATTGGTTTCTCACCATCATTAATAAATAGTTGGTAACTAGCTAGACGTAAAGCTAAGGCGATGGACCATGATTCACCGTGGCTGGCATAACCTTTAACTGGGTGATCCCCTAAAAATAAAAGTAAATCGTCGCGGTGTGGCCCAACTAATGAGATGCCACGTTCCCGCTCTTGGTTTGTTATCTCATTAATAGTTTCTAAGATTTTGTTTTTGTTTAACTCTTTATTGCTGGTTGGTTCTGTGATGCTGGATTTATAACCTAGCCGTGCGCTTTTCTTCTCTGAAAGGTTTTTATAAGAGCTTTGAAAAACCGGTTCTAGGTCTGCGATTAAAGATAGACGTCCAGCGATTAGTTCTCCGCCAAAGTTTGCTAAATGCTCATTCCAAGGCTCCAGACTTGATTGTGGGGCCCGGCTTTTTAATAGGGAATTGCGTTGTTTTAAAGCCCGCTCATAATCAGTGATCACACCAGCCAGTCTTGGGCTGCGTTGGATTAGAAGTTGATCAAGAAAGGAGCGGCGCTCACTAGGGTCGCCCCGCACTAAATCTAAATCCTCTGGTGAGAAGCAAATACATTTAACAATTCCTAACAACTCTTTCTGGCTGCGAACTGGGTTTTGGTTAACTTTGGCCCGGTTTGCTTTTGCGGCGTTGATCTCTAACTCCACTAACGATGTTCTTTCATCTGATTCAACTTTGGCTCGCACATAAGCCCGTTCACTACCGAGTTTTACTAGGGGTTGATCAGAGGAGATGCGGTGAGATGAGAGCAGGGCTAAGTACATCAAGGCTTCGATAATGTTGGTTTTGCCCTCGCCATTTTCGCCAATAAAGATATTTTGCCCAGGTTTTAAAGAGAGCTCTAATGAAGAGTAGGAGCGAAAATCTGCTAGTGATAAATGTGAAACAAACATTTATGAGGCGTAGCGCATTGGCATTAATAGATAGCGGTAAGAGCTATCGATCTCGCCATCAATCTTATTTTTACCAGAGAGCACCGCTGGTTTGTTTGATCCGGTAAATGCGATATTTACATATGTGGTGCCCAGCGCATTTAAACCATCTGCTAAAAATGTTGGGTTGAAAGCAATATCGATGGGCTCGCCAGTGTATGTGATTTGAATTTCCTCGGTGGCCTGCGCATCATCTCCAGCACCTGCTTCTAATTGCAGAGAGTTGTTAGCAAACTTAAGTCGTAGTGGAACGGTTTTGTCTGTTACTAAAGCAACACGGCGCACTGAATCTAGTAGTGCTGCAACTTCGATTACTGCGGTCGCGATACTGTCGCTTGGTAGTAGGTGGCGGTATGGGGGGAAGGTGCCATCTAACTGCCTAGAAGTCATTGATTTTAAATCAGTTGAGAAGCCCACCAATCTTTCATTTGCGGTGACCGGCGCGATTGCAAAAGAGATGTTTTTAGTAGAAGCGATTGTTTTTGCAGCATCTGCCAAAGTTCGGGCGCGTAACAACGCGGTGGTTGCTAAATCTGGGTTGTTTGGATTCCAATTAATCTCTCTAACCGCAAGGCGGTAACGATCTGTTGCGGCAAATGTGATGGTGTCGCGGCTGATATCAACATGAATTCCAGTAAGTGTTGGAAGTGAATCATCACGTCCAGCAGCAACAGCTACTTGGTTTACCGCAGCAGCAAACAAATCACTGGCGATCTCACCGGATGTTTCTGGCAATGTTGGCAGGTTTGGATATTCATTGATTGGTAATGTTGGCAATGTGAATTTTGCTGATCCTGCTGTTACTAAAACTCTAGTTCCATCTAAATTAAAAGATACTGGTTTATTTGGTAACGCTCTGGAAATTTCAGCCAACAATCTTCCAGGAACTAAAACCCGCCCTTTTTCTTTAACCTCTGCGTTAAAAGATGATTTTGCTGAGGTTTCTAAATCGGAGGCGCTTAAGGTCACATCAGAGTTAGCATCAATAACAATTCCGAGCAGCGCGGTCATAATTGGGCGGGTTGATAAAGATCTAGAAACCCAATTAACGCTGTCAGTTAAAGTTGCGCTATCTACTGTGAACTTCATATTTGTAAGCCTAACTCTTCATCTCTAAGTAAAAAACATGATTGAAAACCCGGGGTTCGCGCACAACTTGTTTTCTATTTATAAAGGTATTCGTAGTAACCAAACCAGATAGTTGTGGGTAAGTAACAAAACCGCAGTTCAAAGCTGCTTTTTTATCCACTTTAACCATCCTTTTCTGTGTGTATCTCTGTGTGTTAGTTGTGGGTTACAAAATGTCCGGGTTTTAACCCCAACAACCTCACCCCATTACCAACAACTTATCCACAGATATCCACAGGTTATCCCCAAGCACCCACACGGGCTACTTAAGACTTGGCCTGCATCTTTATCCGGTTGGTGAGCTCAGAGACCTGGTTAAAGATCGACCGGCGCTCAGCCATCAACTGGCGCACCTTCCGGTCAGCATGCATCACAGTTGTGTGATCCCGCCCCCCGAAGGTTTGGCCAATCTTTGGCAATGACAACTCTGTTAACTCGCGGCATAAATACATCGCGATCTGTCGGGCGTTAACTAAAACTCGAGAACGTGAGGTTCCACAAAGATCATCAATAGTTAAACTGAAATACGCCGCGGTCTGCGCCATGATCAAACTAGCGGTGATTTCCGGTGCCGCATCATCGGTGATTAAATCTTTCAAAACAATCTCAGCTAAATTCATATCAACTGGTTGGCGGTTTAATGATGCGAAAGCTGTAACACGGATTAACGCACCCTCTAACTCGCGGATGTTGGTTGAGATCTTGGAGGCGATGTACTCCAAAACATCATCTGGTGCATTTAATTTATCTTGCGCCGCTTTTTTACGAAGAATTGCAATACGGGTTTCTAGCTCTGGTGGTTGAATATCAGTAATTAATCCCCACTCAAATCGAGAACGTAGTCGATCCTCAAGGGTGGTTAATTGCTTTGGTGGGCGGTCACTAGAGATAACAATCTGTTTGTTGGCGTTATATAAAGTGTTAAAAGTATGGAAAAACTCTTCCTGGGTGCGCTCTTTGTTCTCTAAAAATTGAATGTCGTCAACCAACAAAACATCTAGATCGCGGTATCTACGTTGGAAGTTAGAGGATTTGTCATCACGGATTGAGTTAATAAAATCATTTGTAAACTCTTCAGAAGATACATAACGAACCCGGACGCTGCCATACAACTCTTTGGCATAAGCACCAATCGCATGTAATAAATGTGTTTTACCTAAACCAGATTCACCATAAATAAACAATGGGTTGTATGCCTTTGCTGGAGCTTCAGCAACCGCAACAGCGGCGGCGTGAGCAAAACGATTTGATGCACCAATAACAAAGGTTTCAAAAATGTATCTCGGGTTTAATTGTGATGACTCACTGTTTTTTATTGGAGCTTCCTGGCGACCAGTGCCGGCGCGGGGCGCTTCAAACTCAACCTCAACAACCTCAGGATCGGCTTGGGCAACATCTAAAGATTCATCAATAGTGACCGCAATGTTTATCTTCTCGCCCAACTTTGCGCTGAGGGCATCATTAAGAACTGTTTTTAACCGGCTCTCTAAAACATCTTTAGCAAAAACATTGGGAGCGGCCAGCAAAAGGTTGGACCCACCCTCACTTTTTAGAAGGCCAAGGGGTTTTGTTAGGGTCAAAAAGGCGCGGTTCTGTGGGGAGTCGTGTGAGACGGAGTTGACGACCCCACTCCACAGTGCGCTCAGGTCCTCTTCGATAACTCCAGACTCAGTTAACGACACCAAACCCCTTCTTTCTATAAAAACTATCCACTAATCCACAAGGTTATCCACAGGCTGTGGTCTAAACTTCAGGTTTAGCCTTCTATTTGGCCCAAAAACCCTTAAAAACAGTGAGGGCCTGTGGATAGAGGCGGAAAGTTATGCCCTAACCCCTAGAAAAGCAAGTGGTTATCCACAAATTTTTCAAAACCCACCCTTTGAGGCTACCGTTGCCCCCTGCTCTCAAGACCCCCTATCGGGAAACAACCTCGATTCTCTTGGGACCTGCTTAAAGATTTACTTAAGCACGATTTAAAGGAGTACAAAACATGAAGCGCACCTTCCAGCCGAACAATCGTCGGCGCGCGAAGAAGCATGGCTTCCGCGCTCGTATGGCAACCCGTGGTGGACGTGCAGTTCTTTCTGCTCGCCGCGCTAAGGGTCGCGCTCGCATCTCCGCATCCGCATAAGTTTTTAACCCAGCGGCGTGCTAGCAGCCAACAACCGCTTAACCTCCCGCGATCAATTCGCCAGAGTTACGCGCTCCTCAATTAGATCAACCACTCCAACCCTGGTTGGGTATTTAGCTATTGAGCCAAATCTTTCAACCCCAAAAATCGGTTTTGTTGTCTCCCGTGTTGTGGGTGGATCAGTAGAGCGTCACCGCGTACAACGCCAACTTCGTCACGCCTCACGAGCTGCGATGCACATCCTGCCGCAAAG
>JBEAXZ010000033.1:0-9380 GCA_041159565.1 Actinomycetota bacterium
TGAAGTAGGTCCAGGTGGGAGAGTTACCTTGATTGAATCTGATGAGAACGCCATCATTGATGCGCGAAGAAGCTTTGCGACCATGGAAAATGTTGAGATTGTGCAGGCCCGGGTAGAGAGGGCGCTAAAGGAATATAGCGCCGCCAATGTTGTCGTTCTAGATCCACCCAGAGCTGGTGCTGGTGCTGCTGTAATTACTGCTATCGCCAAACTCAAACCACGGAATATTGTTTATGTTGCATGCGATCCAGCTGCCTTGGCCCGGGATACCTCTTATCTGCGGGATGCCGGTTTCGAATTAATGGCGTTGCGGGCCTTTGACCTCTTCCCGATGACGGCTCACATGGAGTGTGTGGCGCGTTTCATGCCAGCCTAGAGTGGGCTTGCCAAATAGAACTCCATTTAAAACTTAAGCAAGAAATCATGGCCAGTTAGTATTCGGCCATGAGCAAAAACTCCTTTGATGCACAGAGCACCCTCGAAGTTGCCGGTAAGAGTTATCAGATTTTTGATATCACCAAACTTACAGCCGCAGCTGATCTGCCATTCTCGCTAAAGATCCTTCTGGAAAATCTGCTTCGCACAGAGGATGGGGCCAACATCACCGCCAAGCAGATTGAGGCTTTGGCATCTTGGAACCCTGATTCACAACCTGATACTGAAATTCAATTCACTCCAGCTCGCGTCATTATGCAGGATTTCACTGGAGTGCCTTGCGTCGTAGATCTGGCAACCATGCGTGAAGCGATCGCTGAACTTGGCGGTGATCCATCACGGGTAAATCCACTAGCGCCAGCTGAGTTGGTAATTGATCACTCAGTTATCGCAGATAAGTACGGCACTAAAGAAGCCTTTGCACAAAATGTTGAAATCGAATATGAGAGAAACACCGAGCGTTATCGATTCCTGCGCTGGGGTCAAAGTGCATTTGATGAGTTCAAGGTTGTTCCACCAGGAACCGGCATTGTTCACCAGGTAAATATCGAGTATCTCGCCCGGGTGGTTATGACAAGAAATGTTGGGGGAGTTGAGCGGGCCTATCCAGATACAGTTGTTGGTACCGACTCGCATACAACCATGGTTAATGGGCTTGGAGTTTTAGGTTGGGGTGTAGGTGGAATTGAGGCAGAGGCGGCACTATTAGGTCAGCCAGTATCCATGTTGATTCCACGTGTAGTTGGATTCAAACTAAACGGCTCACTCCCAGTTGGAACTACTGCAACTGATTTAGTTTTAACAATCACAGAGATGCTTCGCAAACATGGTGTAGTAGGAAAATTTGTTGAGTTCTATGGACCTGGTGTAAGCGCTCTACCAATGGCAAACCGTGCGACTATCGGGAATATGTCCCCAGAATATGGTTCTACCGTTGCAATCTTCCCAATTGATGAAGAGACAATTAAGTATCTACAACTCACCGGTCGAACACCAGAGCAATTAGAACTGGTTGAAAAGTACGCCAAGCGGCAGGGTATTTGGCATGATCCAAAAGCAACTCCACGGTATTCAGAGCATCTCGAGCTTGATTTAGCGCAGATAGTTCCATCAATCGCAGGGCCAAAACGGCCACAAGATAGAGTCTCTTTAAGTGATGCGAAGAGCGCTTTTGAAAAAACGCTACCAACTTATCTCTCTGAGAAATCAGTACGGCAACCAGTACCGGTTACTGTTAATTCAAAATCAGGAGCGGTAACCAACGGCTCCGTTGTAATTGCCTCTATTACCTCGTGCACCAATACCTCTAACCCAAGTGTGATGATTGGCGCTGGGTTGCTCGCCAAGAAAGCGGTGGAAAAAGGATTGGTTAGCAAGCCTTGGGTAAAAACGACTTTAGCACCGGGTTCAAAGGTAGTAACTAATTATTATGAAAAAGCCGGACTAACTCCTTATCTTGAGAAATTGGGCTTTAACCTGGTTGGCTATGGTTGCGTAACCTGTATTGGAAACTCCGGACCACTGCCAGTGGAAATAAGCAAAGCGGTAAATGAGAATGATCTAGCTGTTGCTGCCGTACTTTCAGGTAACAGAAATTTTGAAGGTCGCATCAGTCCAGATGTAAAGATGAATTACTTGGCTTCACCTCCACTAGTGGTTGCTTATTCAATTGCTGGAAGTATGGATCATGATTTTGATAGAGATCCACTTGGCAAAGATTTCAATGGCAATGATGTATTTCTAAAGGATATCTGGCCGTCAACCGCTGAAATCCAAACTGTCATCGATGAAGTGGTTTCCTCTGAGATGTTTAAAAAGGATTACTCCAGCGTATTTGCTGGAGATGAGCATTGGACCTCTTTGGATACACCCACCGGCAAAGTTTTCGAGTGGGATTCCAACTCAACATATGTACGCAAACCGCCATACTTTGAAGGAATGCCGCGTCAGCCCAAGCCGGTCACTGATATCAGAGCGGCTCGGGTACTAGCGAAGTTAGGTGATTCAGTTACAACTGACCACATTTCCCCAGCTGGCTCAATAAAGGTTGATTCTCCAGCCGGTAAATATTTAGCTGAACATGGTGTTGCAAAAGCGGATTTCAACTCATATGGATCGCGTCGTGGTAATCATGAAGTAATGATTCGCGGCACCTTTGCAAATATTCGATTGAAGAATCTGCTGCTAAATGGCGTGGAAGGTGGATACACCAGAAACTTCTTGGCAGGTGGGGAGCAGACCACAATCTATGACGCTTCTATGGCTTATCAATCTGCTGGAGTTCCACTAGTTATCCTGGCTGGCAAAGAGTATGGCTCTGGATCTTCTAGAGATTGGGCCGCAAAAGGAACCGCTCTTCTTGGAGTTAAAGCGGTAATTGCTGAATCATTTGAGCGTATTCATCGCTCTAACTTGATTGGAATGGGAGTGCTTCCGCTGCAGTTTATGGATGGAGAAACTGCAGAGAGCCTCGGTTTAACTGGAGAAGAGGTTTTCTCTATTGAGGGAGTGACCGCACTCAATGATGGCTCTATTCCGAGCACGGTGAAGGTGGGCGCAGGCGATAAGAGTTTTACCGCAAAGGTACGCATTGATACCCCAGGTGAGGCCGATTATTACCGCCACGGTGGAATCATGCAGTACGTGCTCCGCTCGCTCTTATCCTAAATCTCGTTACCATTACAGCATGAGGTTTTTGCCCCGGATTAAATCTCCTGGCGACTTGGCGCGCTTTGATGTCAATGAGCTAAATGAGTTAGCTGCAGAGATCCGTACTTTTCTCATTGAAAAGGTTTCGAAATCTGGCGGTCATCTCGGCCCTAATTTAGGAATCGTTGAATTAACAATTGCCTTGCATAGGGTTTTTGAATCTCCAAGAGATGTAATGGTTTTCGATACCGGCCATCAAACTTATGTGCACAAAATTCTGACTGGTAGAGCATCTGGCTTTGACAAGTTAAGACAACGTGGCGGATTAGCTGGCTACCCAAATCGCTCAGAGAGCGAACATGATGTTATTGAGAATTCACACGCCTCAACCGCACTCTCATGGGCAGATGGAATTGCTCGTGGTTTCATGATTAAAGGAGAGAGTGAGCGCACCGTGGTAGCGGTAGTTGGCGACGGCTCTTTAACTGGCGGCATGGCTTGGGAAGCATTAAACAACATTGCTGCATCGGAAGATTTGCGTTTGGTAATTGTGGTTAATGACAATGAGCGCTCTTACTCACCGACTATTGGTGGTGTAGCTACATATCTTTCAACTTTGCGGACAACAAAGGGATACGAGAAGTTTTTGGAGTGGGGCAAAGGGGTTTTAGAGCGCACTCCAGTAGTAGGTCATCCGATTTATGAAACTTTGCATGGAATGAAGAAGGGCATAAAGGACATTGTTGCTCCACAAGGCATGTTCGAAGATCTAGGTTTGAAATACATCGGCCCAGTCGATGGGCATGACATAAGTGCTTTAGAGAAAGCATTGCAGCAAGCCAAAAAGTTTGCCGGCCCGGTTCTAGTTCACGCTATTACAGAAAAGGGGAGGGGGCATGCCCCTGCGATACAGGATGAGGCTGAGAAGTTTCATGCTGTTGGCATTGTCGATCCCGAAACGGGAGAACCCCTTAACAAAGCTGGCGAGTCATGGACCGGTGTTTTTGCCAACTCTCTGGTCGAGTATGGAAGAAAGCGCTCTGATTTAGTTGCAATTACTGCGGCGATGTTGGGTCCGACCGGTTTGGATAAGTTCCAGAAGGAGTTTCCAGAGCGGACCTTTGATGTTGGAATTGCTGAACAACATGCAACCACATCAGCTGCAGGAATGGCATACACCGGACTACACCCCGTGGTTGCGGTTTACTCCACCTTTTTAAATCGCGCTATTGATCAACTTTTGTTGGATGTAGCTCTGCATAAAGCTGGAGTTACCTTTGTTTTGGATCGCGCAGGTATCACCGGTGATGATGGCCCTTCCCATCACGGAATTTGGGATTTAGCTTTAACTGGAATCGTTCCAACAGCGCATGTAGCTGCGCCTCGAGATGGAAAACTTCTTAATGAATTATTGGGAGAGTGTCTAGAGATCAACGATGCGCCATCAATTATTCGCTTTCCAAAAGGCGCAGTAGCTAAAGATCTCCCTGCTTTTGAAAGAAGAGAAGGATTGGATATTTTGTACCGCGGCGAAAGTGCTGATGTTTTGTTGGTAAGCATTGGCGCAATGGCCACAATTGCGGTTGAAGCTGCGGCGCAGGCTTATAGAGAAGGAGTCGGCGTTACGGTTATCGATCCCAGATGGGTCAAACCATTACCGGCTGGAGCGTTGATTTCTATGGCGCGCAGATACACCAGAGTTGTTGTCTTGGAAGATGGAATTAAGCATGGCGGAATCGCCAGCACTCTCTCAGAGATATTCCGCGAGAATACGGTTACAACCCCAATTCACTCCATCGGAGTGCCACTAGAGTTCATTGAACACTCAAAGCGCAATGAAATCCTGGAGGATCTCGGAATTACTGCGCAAAATGTGGCACGCCAATTAGTTGGCTGGGCTTCAATTAGGCAGGAAGAGATGCAACTCCATGCGGATGAAACCGTTGACCGCAAACCGCTTCACTAATTCCTTCTCTATCTAGATAAGGAAGAATTCCGCCTAAGTGCATGGGCCATCCCGCACCTAGCAACATGCATAGGTCAATCTCGGCTGGCGTAGAAACCACACCCTCATCCAGCATCATCCGAGCCTCTTCTGCCAACGCCTTTAGTGCGCGCATGCGAACCTCTTCAGAGCTTGAAGCCTTGCTGCCCTTTTCGACCAATGCCAGGGCCTCGGGATTTTGCGCCAGCTTTCCAGTTTCATCTTTGATGTAGAAGCTCTTTACCCCGTTATCAACTAAACGTTGAACAGTAGGGGAGATGCGATAGCGGGGACCTAAGTTGTTGTGCAAGGTCTTTGAAACATGCAGCGCAACACCTGGTCCAACTAAACCAAATAGTTCGAATGGTGACATAGGAAAACCAAGTGGTCGCAAAGCATTGTCTGCAACATCGGCTGGGGTTCCCTCATCGACCGCATCGGTGACCTCACCCATAAATCGAGTTAGGAGGCGATTAACTACAAAGCCCGGAGCATCTTTGCAGATAATCATCGTCTTCTTTAACTCTTTACCAACATTTATTGCGGTTGCAGTAGTTGCATCATCTGTCTTTGAGGTACGAGCGACCTCAAGCAAAGGCATAACGGCTACTGGGTTGAAAAAGTGGAAACCAACTACCCGCTCTGGGTGTGACAAACCTTCACCCATCTTCTCTACTGAAAGTGATGAGGTGTTGGTTGCCAGAACGCACTCTGGCGAGATGATTGCTTCTAAATCTTTGAAAAGCTTTTGCTTGATAGCAAGCTCTTCAAATACCGCTTCGATAATGAAATCAGCTGAAGCAAAAACCTTTTGATCTACAGAACCAGAAACTAGTAGTGAGAGACGGCGTCCCGCTTCCTCGCTTAATCTCTTCTTTTCAACTAACTTTGCAATTTCTGCACGGACCCACTCAACGCCCTTGTCTACTCGGGCTTGATCTAGATCTGTCATAACTACTGGAACTTTTAGATTTCTTACCAGCAACAATGCCAATTGAGAGGCCATCAATCCAGCGCCAACTACACCAACCTTTGTCACTTTGCGGGCAAGAGCTGGCTTTGGTGCGCCTTCAACCTTCTTGCGTTTCTTCTGAATTAAATTGAAGGCATATAGCGAAGCGCGCAGTGGATTGCCCATAACTAGATTGGCAAGGATTTCATCCTCGGCGTCAAAACCTTGATCTAATGTGTTGGTACGGGCCGCTGAGATCAACTCCAGAGCGCGTAATGGAGGGGCAATCTCTGCGCCACCATACTTTTTGGCAACCGCAGCTTTGCCGGTAGCCAATGCCGTATCCCATGCAGCGTTATCAGAGGAGTAATCCTTGCGTTCAATCTTTTGCTTTCCAGAGATAATGGCTGCCGCAAAAGCCACTGATTTTTCGAGGAAATCAGCTGGTTCAAATACCGCATCAACAACCCCAAGACCAAATGCATCCTTTGCCTTCATCATGGTGTTGTTGTTTAGTGCGTTGAGAATTATTACTTGCACCGCTTTTTCTGGTCCGATTAGTTTTGGCAGCAGTGTCGCTCCACCCCAACCAGGTACGATTCCTAAGAAACACTCTGGAAGTGCAGTGAAAGCGGTTGAGGCCAAGGTTCGATAATGGCAATGCAAGCCAACCTCAAGTCCGCCACCCAAAGCTAAGCCATTGATAAAAGCAAAAGTAGGTTTCTTACTGCGACCTAATCTCTTGAAAACATCATGACCATACTTTCCAATGGTCAACGCCTGGCTCTTATCAGAAACAAATGGCAGAGCTGATAAATCAGCACCTGCCGCAAAGATAAATGGCTTTCCAATAATCGCTATTGCCACCGATGAAGAGCCTTCCGCCGTTGTAATTGCGTTATCTAGCTCCTGTAGAGATTTTGGACCTAAGGTATTTGGGCGGGTGTGATCCATACCGTTATCAATTGTGATTAGAGAAAGGGTTCCTGATGCACCAAAAGCGGCGAGATCGATCTCGCGCACAAACGCCTTAGTGACTACCTCTTCAGGGGCACCAGCGGGAGTTGTCATTTCACTCATGGTTATGCCGCCTTACCGTTGTAGTTTGGGTTTTCCCAGATAACAGTTCCACCCATGCCAAGTCCAATACACATTGTTGTGATTCCATATTTAACATCAGGACGCTCCTTAAACCCTTCGGCGAGGTTTAACATCAAGCGAATGCCTGAGGATGCCAGTGGATGGCCAACTGCAATTGCGCCGCCATAAATATTGACCCGCGGATCATCATCTGAAATGCCAAAGTAATCCAAGAAGGAAAGTACCTGGATAGCAAAAGCCTCATTTATCTCAAATAAACCAATATCTTCAATCTTTAATCCCGCTTTAGCCAAAGCCTTCAAAGTTGAGGGAACCGGTCCATAGCCCATGATTTCCGGCTCAACACCGGCAAAGGCAAAGGTTATTAACTTGGCTTTTGGAGTAAGCCCTAACTCCTTTGCTTTAGTTTCGCTAGCTAGCAAAGCAGCGGTTGCTCCATCATTTAATCCTGCGGCATTTCCAGCGGTTACTCTTCCGGCGGCGCGGAATGGAGTTTTAAGAGCCGCTAAACCTTCTAACGTAGTGCCAGGACGTGGTGGCTCATCAACTGTGGCAACGCCCCAGCCTTGCTCGGCATTGCGCACCGCAACCGGGATTAAATTAGGTTGAATCTTTCCTGCGGTGTAGGCGGCTGCTGTTTTTAATTGTGAGTTAAGTGCGTACTTGTCGGCACGCTCCTTTGTTAAATGCGGGAACTTGTCATGCAATCTCTCTGCAGTATTTCCCATAGATAATGCATCGGTATCAACTAGTTTTTCTGCCAGATATCGTGGGTTTGGATCCATCCCTTCGCCCATTGGATGATTTCCCATATGCTCAACGCCTCCAGCGATTGCTAGATCATAAGCACCCATATTGATAGAACCAGCTAATGTTGTAACTGAGGTCATTGCACCAGCACACCAACGATCAATTGAATAACCAGGTACGGTGTTTGGTAATCCGGCGAGCAAAGATGCGCTTCTACCTATATTCATTCCTTGATCACCAAACTGTGTTGCCGCAGCGATCGCAACATCATCGATATCAGATGGTTTTACCTGCGGATTTCTCTCAAGTAGACCGCGGATGCATCGCACTACGATGTCATCTGCGCGGGTACCTGCGTAAAGGCTGCCAGCTTTTCCAAATGGAGAGCGGACCGCATCGACAAGAACAACATTTGTGGAGGTAGTGGCAGTATTCATGCCGCTAGGTTACTGGTGAGTAGCCTTTCTTGGCACCCAGCGCAGCGGGCCCTCTACATGGGCGTAGATTTCTTGGCCCACCGTGAAATCTAAGGGTGCAGCAACCCGGGCTCTGATAGGCATGGGGTAGCCGGGGAGTTTGAGTTCGAGCAAGGCATCATGGCCGTAATAATTGATTTTTGAGATTTCGGCTCGAACCCCTTGATCCTGTTTTTCTAGGCTGATTCGAATCTCCTCGGGGCGGATTAAAAGATCGCCGTTAGGTTGTAAATCAAAGGAGTGAACATGCAATGGCGAGGTCACCTCTTCGCCTTCATCTTTGAAAGCTGGCAAGGTAACGACATCGCCAGTGCTTAGTGCGACATCTGCAGAAATGGGTTGGCGATAAACCTCAGCCGGGGAGCCGTATTGGACCACCTGACCTTTACGCATCAATGCGATGACATCAGCGGAAACCAAAGCATCCTCACGATCATGTGTGACCATGATGGTGGTGGTCTTAGTGCGCTTTAAAAGTGCCGCAACCTCTTCACTGATTTCAGCCTGCAGAGCCTGATCCAATGCTGCAAAAGGCTCATCAAGTAAAACCATCGCTGGCTTCATCGCTAATGCTCTAGCTAATGCAACGCGGGTTTGTTGACCACCACTCAACTGTTGGGGCATGCGATGCTCAAATCCGCTCAAGCCAACCAAATTCAACATCTCTTCTACGATTGGCGCTTTCTCTGTCTTATCAAGTTTGCCTAGCGAGAAGGCGACATTTTCAAAGACGGATAAATGTGGAAATAGACCACCTTCTTGGGGAACATAGCCGATGTTTCTTTTGTGAGGTGGCAAGACAAGTGAAGAAACACTCACTAGCTGTTTTCCAAATCTAATCGTTCCAGCTGCAGGCGTAATAAGACCTGCAATACTTCGCAATAAAGTTGTCTTGCCACAACCAGACGGTCCAAGTACCGCAGCGAACTGTCCTGATTCAACTGTCAAAGAGAGGTTGTGCAGAATTGAAACTCCAGAGAACTGCACACCCAAGTCACGAATTTCTAGGGATGTCATGCGATATCTCCCTCTT
>JBEAXZ010000034.1:0-9286 GCA_041159565.1 Actinomycetota bacterium
GAACTGCGTCGTGAAATTGAAGCTGCGGACTCTGATTGGGATCGCGAGAAACTTCAAGAGCGCTTGGCAAAACTATCCGGTGGCGTCTGCGTGATTAAGGTTGGCGCTCATACTGAGGTTGAGTTGAAAGAGAAGAAGCATCGTCTTGAAGATGCAATCTCTGCAACCCGTGCTGCAGTAGAAGAGGGAATCGTTGTTGGTGGCGGAGCTGCACTAGTTCACGCCGCAACTGTTCTTGATGGCGATTTAGGTTATGAAGGTGATGCAGCGGTTGGTGTTCGCTTGGTAGCAAAAGCCTGCCAAGAGCCACTTCGTTGGATCGCTGAAAACGCTGGACAAGAGGGTTATGTCGTTGTCTCCAAGGTTCGCACCTTGAAACCTAATGAAGGTTTCAATGCCGCTACCGATGAATATGGCGACTTGGTAAAAGCAGGTGTTATCGATCCAGTAAAGGTAACCCGCTCAGCGTTAGCAAATGCCGCCTCTATTGCAGCGATGTTTATTACAACAGAGGCTCTGGTCTTTGAAACCCCAGAGGATAAGAAAGAGGAAGCTGCCGGACATGGACATAGTCATGGCCCAGGTGGTCACTCTCACTAATTAAGTAAGAAATAAGGCTAAACATCTGAAGGGCTCCGACATTTGTCGGGGCCCTTTCTGATTAGACTCCCAGCATGAACACTGAAACTTTTAATGTCTCATCTACCGTATGGATAGCCACCTTCGCGGTTGTCTCTGTCGTGATTGTTGCCGATCTAATCTGGGCTTACCTGCGTCGAAACGCCATTACCTCAATGCGGGAGGCTGCCACATGGACAACCATTTACGTTTCGGCTGCTATTGCCTTTGGGTTCTCAATGCGCAGCTGGGGGACACCGACCGCTTCTGCAGAGTTCTTTGCAGGCTGGATTACGGAGTATTCACTCTCCATCGACAACCTCTTTGTGTTCCTCATTATTTTGACCCGCTTGAAAATTAAACGTGAACAAGAGCAGATGGTTCTTCTGTTGGGTATCTTGATGGCGCTAGTAATGCGTGGAGTTTTCATATTTATTGGTGCAGCGGTAGTTGAAAGATTCGTTGCTGTCTTCTTCCTATTTGGTGCGATTTTGTTGTGGACCGCTTATAAGTTAATTACAGAAGATGCTGAAGAAGATGAATGGCAAGAGAATCGCATTATTGGCGCGTTACGCAAACGAGGATACTCGACATTCACAATTGCTCTGGTAGCTCTTGGCACAACCGATTTGTTGTTTGCACTTGATTCCATTCCAGCAATCTTTGGATTAACCAGAGATCCTTACATTGTCTTCATGGCAAACGCCTTTGCTTTGATGGGATTAAGACAACTCTATTTCCTAGTAGGAATTTTGCTAAAGCGCCTGGTGTACCTATCAAAAGGCTTATCAATTGTGCTTGGCTTTATCGGAATCAAGTTGATTATCGAGGCACTGCATGGCATTGGTATTCACGATATCGCTGGTTACGAGATTCCTCATGTGTCGCTTCAGGTATCACTTGGTGTGATTATCTCTGCACTTGCGGTAACAACAGTTATCAGCCTGCGGAAAAATCCTGGCCACGAGCCGGATCCACTTCGCCAATAAAAAATTAAACCCCGGGGTCGCATCCCCGGGGTTTTTATTTTTTAAGGAAGTAACTACGCAGTGAAGAAGCGTTGCTGACGCTGCGCTTTGCTGATGATGTCCAAACGCTCCTCTTCGGTTAAGCCTCCCCAGATGCCATACGGCTCTTGAGCGGCTAGGGCATGAGCTCGACATGCCGCAATAACCGGACAGGTTGCGCAAACCGCTTTAGCGGCGTTCTCACGAGCCTTGCGGCGGGGGCCGCGCTCTCCATCTGGATGAAAGAACATCTCAGTTGGAAGGGAACGGCAAGCACCCTCATACTGCCACTCCCAATTTGAGGCTACCGGCTTCGGTAAGCGCGAGGTTTCAGACATGGGTGAACCATACAATCGCGCCATAAGTTGTTCAAGTACCTAGCCGCCAAAACCCCCTTAAAAGTTGCTGAGAGCGGATTTCAAGTCGCGCACACCACAATCTGGTCGCACTATTGGCCAGTGGTCGACAAAGCATTCAACTCTGATGCCCTGATAGGCACTGAGGCCCTCACTGTGGCTGCGGTGGCCCGTCGTTTGGGTGTGGCACCGGCTACTTTGCGGACCTGGGATCGACGGTATGGGTTGGGACCTTCAGAGCACAGCACTGGAGAGCATCGCCGCTACAACAACAACGATCTAGCCCGTTTAACTTTGATGCGCAAATTAGTAATTGCTGGAGTATCTCCTGCTGAAGCGGCGCAGCGAGCACTTTCATTTGATGGCAAGTCTTCTCCTGAATTAATTTCTAGCTCTCTTTCCAAGGATGTGGCGGTTAGAGAAGAGTTAGTCGAAACTCTAATTCGGGCAGCACGGGCATACGATCGAAACTTTATTGAAGAGTTGCTGCGTTCTGAAATGTCTGCACGCGGAATTGTCAATACTTGGAATGAGGTAATAGTTCCACTACTAATTTTGATTGGTGATGAGTGGGCGGAGTCCGGAACTGGAATTGAGACCGAGCACTTAGTGAGTGAGATTATCAAGCGGCTTTTGCAGGAAGAAAATAAATCTGTTGAGAATCCAGTAAACGCCCGACCTGTATTACTGGCATGTATTGGTGAAGAGATGCACTCCTTGGCGCTTTACGCACTAGGTGCGGCATTGTCTGAAAGAAATATTGCAATTCAATTTTTAGGTGCACGCACTCCAATTGAGGCGATTAGTGCGGTGGTAAAACGTTCCGCGCCTCCTGCTATTTTCCTCTGGGCTCAGTTAGGAAAAAATGGCGATGCTGCCGTAATTGGAGAGTTACCTGCTATTAGACCAGCCCCGCGTATCGTTTTAGGTGGTCCGGGTTGGAAAGTTGCTGATAAGAAGTCAGCGGTCGTGGTAGATGATTTACTGGAAGCGGTCGAGGAGATCAGCCGCGCAGTTGGTGCCTGATTTAGCTGGTATTTGGTAGGCAATAATCACAACCATTAAGGTGGCACGGTGAGCGAGAACGTCAACGAAAAGGTCGCCATGTTGGGCCTGACCTATGACGATGTGCTCTTGCTGCCAGATGCTTCAGATGTCGTTCCCTCAGAGGTTGAAACCAAAACTCAACTAACTCGTGAAATCCAACTTGCTGTGCCTTTGGTTTCTTCTGCCATGGACACCGTCACCGAATCAGCTATGGCGATTGCGATGGCAAAAGCTGGTGGAATTGGAATAATCCATCGCAACCTTGCGATTGATGAGCAGGTAACCCATGTCAAGTTAGTTAAGGGTGCCAATCTCTTAGTTGGTGCAGCGGTTGGTGTTGGTGATGATGGGTTTGAAAGAGCGCAATCATTAATCGAGGTTGGTGTTGATGTAATTGTTGTTGATACCGCTCATGGACATCACCGTGCAGTATTAGATGCAATTGCCCGTATCAAAAAGAGTTTTCCAAAACAGGAGATTATCGGTGGTAATGTTGCCACCCGTGCCGGCGCACAAGCACTTATTAATGCTGGGGCAGATGCGGTAAAGGTCGGCGTCGGTCCCGGATCAATTTGTACGACTCGCGTCGTCGCTGGAGTTGGCGTGCCACAAGTAACTGCAATTATGGAGGCGGCCAAAGCTTGTAAAAAAGCAGATATCCCTCTGATTGCAGATGGTGGTTTGCAGTACTCCGGAGATATTGCAAAGGCGATTGTTTCCGGTGCTGATTCAGTAATGCTTGGTTCACTGTTGGCCGGCTGTGAAGAATCTCCGGGCGAGTTAATCGAGATTGATGGCCGTAAATACAAGAGTTATCGCGGCATGGGATCACTTGGCGCGATGCAATCTCGCGGTACCAAAAAATCTTTCTCTAAAGATCGTTATATGCAGGATGATGTTTTGTCGGAGGACAAATTAGTTCCGGAGGGCATTGAAGGAAAGGTGGCCTATCGCGGTCCGGTATCCGAGGTAGTGCATCAATTAGTGGGCGGATTGCGCTCTGGAATGGGTTACGCCGGAGCCGAAGACATCGCAGCGCTACAAAAACGTGGTCGCCTTATTCAAATTACCGCAGCTGGGCTACAAGAGAGTCACCCACATGATGTTTTAGATGTAGCAGATGCCCCTAACTACTATCGGAGTCGATGATGGTTGATATAGAGATCTCCCCGGGTAAAAGAGCCCGTACCGCTTACTCCTTTGATGACATTTCGATTGTGCCTTCTCGTCGCACCCGCGAGCCAAATGAGGTTTCTACCGCATGGCAGATAGATGCCTACAAATTTGAATTACCTGTGTTGGCGGCCCCGATGGATTCAGTTGTATCTCCAGAGACCGCAATCGCAATTGGAAAACTTGGTGGTTTAGGGGTTTTGAATTTGGAAGGTCTATGGACCCGTTATGAAAATCCCAAGATCCAACTTGGTGAGATCTCTTCAATTCCAGCTGATCAGGCAACCCGCAGAATGCAGGAGCTCTATAAGGCACCAATTAGACCTGAGTTAATTAAGGAACGAATCGCCGAGATTCGCGCAGCAGGGGTAACTGTTGCTGGCGCTTTGTCCCCACAGCGCACCGCAGAGTTTCACAAAGCGGTGATTGATGCCGGTGTAGATATCTTTGTAATTCGCGGAACCACAGTAAGTGCAGAGCATGTTTCAAAGGCTAATGAGCCATTGAATCTAAAAAAGTTCATTTATGAGTTAGATGTTCCGGTAATTGTCGGTGGCTCTGCAACATCACAAAGTGCATTGCACTTAATGCGTGCTGGTGCGGCGGGTGTTTTGGTTGGTTTCGGTGGTGGAGCTGCACATACAACCCGACAGGTATTGGGAATCTCAGTACCGATGGCAACTGCTGTTGCAGATGTGGCAGCTGCGCGCCGTGAGTATTTAGATGAATCTGGCGGGCGATATGTTCATGTGATTGCTGATGGATCAGTTGGAAAAAGTGGTGACATCGCCAAAGCGATCGCCTGCGGTGCTGATGCGGTAATGCTGGGCTCACCTTTGGCGCGAGCCGATCAAGCACCGGGCCGCGGATGGCATTGGGGTACGGAAGCTCATCATGCAGAGGTTCCACGCGGTGCTCGAGTGCATGTTGGCACCACGGGATCTTTGGAAGAGATTCTTTTAGGACCATCCCACTCATCAGATGGAACTATGAATCTATTTGGTGCGCTGCGACGTGCGATGGCTACCTGCGGTTACTCAGATTTGAAAGAGTTCCAACGTGTTGAAGTGGTTCTAAACCGAGCCTAAATGCGAAGCAACAGCAATCACGTTTTAGTTATTGATTTTGGCGCGCAATACGCCCAATTAATAGCCAGACGGGTTAGACAGGCCAATGTTTACAGTGAGATTCTGCCCGCCACCGTCTCAGTTGATGAAATCCTGGCGCGCAACCCAAAAGCGTTAATTCTTTCAGGCGGTCCATCATCTGTATATGCCGATGGTGCACCCAAAATTGATCCCAAGATTTTCAACCACGAAATTCCGATTTTTGGCATCTGTTATGGATTTCAAGCGATGGCACAAGCTTTGGGTGGTGAGGTAGCAAAGACTGGTAAATCAGAGTTTGGTAGAACTAAGTTCTCCGCTCAAAACTCATCAAAGCTTTTCGCAAACCTGCCTAAATCTTTTAATGTCTGGATGAGCCATGGTGATAACGTGGCAAAAGCCCCAAATGGATTTCAAACTATAGGCAGCACCGTAGATACGAAGATTGCGGCTTTTGAAAATGAGAGTGGTTTATTGGCTGGTGTGCAGTTTCATCCTGAGGTATTGCACTCAGAGTACGGCCAACAAATCCTGCAACATTGGTTGATAGATGTCGTTAAATGCAAACCAACCTGGACCTCAGAAAATATTGTTGAGAATGAGATTATCAACATCAAATCCCAAGTGGGGGATAAAAAGGTAATTTGCGGCTTATCTGGCGGTGTTGATTCTGCTGTTGCAGCAGCATTGGTGCAAAAGGCTATAGGAAATCAGCTCACCTGCGTGTTCGTAGATCATGGTTTGTTGCGACAGGGAGAGGCCGAACAGGTAGAGAAGGATTTTGTTGCCGCAACTGGTGTTCAGTTGAAAGTTGTCGATGCCAAGGAGAGATTTCTTAACGCCCTGGCTGGTGTTACAGATCCAGAGGAAAAACGTAAAATTATTGGCAGAGAGTTTATTCGCGTTTTCGAAGCCGCTGCCAAAGAGATAACGCAGGACAAGAAAGTTGATTTCTTAGTGCAGGGCACTCTTTATCCAGACATTGTTGAATCTGGCGGTGGTAGCGGAGCTGCAAACATCAAATCACATCACAATGTTGGTGGATTACCTGATGATTTAGAGTTTTCGTTAATTGAACCGCTGCGCACATTATTTAAAGATGAAGTGCGTGAGGTTGGAATCAGTTTGGGTTTACCCGAAGCCATAATTTGGCGCCAGCCCTTCCCGGGGCCCGGCCTAGCGATTCGAATAGTCGGTGAGGTTACTGAAGAAAGACTTAAAATCTTGAGACGGGCCGACTTAATAGCCCGTGAAGAATTACACTTGGCAGGTCTAGATCGAGAGATCTGGCAGTGCCCAGTTGTACTACTCGCTGATGTGCGAAGTGTTGGGGTGCAGGGCGATGGCCGAACTTATGGACATCCCATTGTGCTCCGGCCCGTATCAAGCGAAGATGCGATGACAGCGGATTGGTCACGAGTTCCTTATGAGGTGCTCGCAAAAATCTCAAATCGCATCACCAACGAGGTGCGAGAGGTAAATCGTGTAGTTCTTGATGTGACTTCAAAGCCACCCGGAACTATTGAGTGGGAATAGCAAGAGTAGAGAAGGATTGTATGGCGATGAGAAAGATAGCGTTCGCAGTTGTAGCTGCGCTAGCAACTTCGCTATTTGCCGCCCCAAATTATGCTTTGGCAAATACCAAAACCCCTAAAACTGTAACCGCAAAATCAGAATCAGTTAAAACAGAAAAGGTTCGTTGTAAGTCCACCAAGGCAGCAGCGGCTAATCCGACCCGAATCGCTCCACCTGAAAATATTTTGAAGCGTGGTCCCCGCACTATTACTTTGCAGACTAATTGCGGCAACATCGTAATTCAAACCTACTTTAAGCAAGCTCCAGTCACTGTTACGGTTTTAAACTCATTAATTAAAGGTGGTTATTACAACCGCACTCTTTGTCACCGTCTGACAACAGAGGGAATTTATGTGTTGCAGTGCGGTGATCCAACTGCCACTGGATCTGGTGGTCCCGAGTTTCGTTACCGTGATGAAAATTTGCCGGACGCAGGCTCTAACAACTACCCCGCAGGTGTAGTTGCGATGGCTAACTCTGGTCCAAATACCAATGGTTCACAGTTCTTTTTGGTTTATAAGGACACAACACTTGGTCCAAATTATTCAATTTGGGGGAGAATCATCTCTGGCTTAGAGATTGTTAAACACATTGCTGATGCTGGTGTCAAAGGTGGCGGAGCAGATGGATCGCCATTGCGTACTATCGCAATAGAACGCGCCTCCAGCAATTAATCAGTACTTATAACTTTAAATACTTCGACAACTCTTCCAGCAGCTAAACCTTGAGCCTGGGCGTTTCGCTCGCCCCATTCCCGCACCATCTTTTCTAACTCTTTATTGTGTGCGGTTTGACTAACATGGGCATGCAACGCTGCCATCTTTTTGCTGAAGGTATCGGTGATGTCAACAAAATGATTTGGAGTAGGTGAACCGGTCATCCACACTTCACGAACTCGCCAAGGTTCAAACCCCGCCTCTTTGAGATCAGTAAAAGCGTAAGGATTTCTAGCATCAGGATAAACAGCTTGAATTGCGGTTTCACCGGCAGCCAGGTGATCAGGGTGACTGGCAAATATACGTTCCCAGTTTCGCTCTGGTGATTGCACAACCATTCGATCTGGCTTAGCGATTCTTATAGCCTTCACAATTTCTTTACGTAGCTCAATAGATGGCATCAACCAACCATCTCGGTAATTCAAATAGGTAATATCGCTGACGCCAAGTGCCGCACCGGCATCACGCTGTTCTTTCTGTCTGACCTGCGCCATCTCTTCGAGTGGAATGCCAGACTCCTCGCCGCCTTGGTCTCCATTGGTGATGATGCAGTAAGAAACTTGGATTCCTTTAGCGCTCCATTGCGCAATAGTTCCACCGGCACCAAAATCACAGTCATCGGGATGGGCCATAACAACTAATACCCGCTTAATTTCATCATCGTTCAATGGAGTCACCGGCCTATCCTAGACTTCTCATCATGTCTGAAAGGTTGTTGGAAGGACTTAACCCGCAACAGCAATCAGCCGTAACGCATTTTGGCGGTCCTTTACTTGTGGTCGCGGGTGCAGGATCTGGGAAGACCCGAGTTCTTACCAGGCGCATCGCTTATCTAATGGCGGCCCGAGATGTTCAACCATATGAGATTTTGGCTATTACCTTCACCAACAAAGCAGCTGGCGAGATGAAAGAGCGGGTCTCTGATTTGGTTGGCAACCGCGCCAAACTAATGTGGGTCTCGACTTTCCACTCCGCCTGTGTTCGCATCCTGCGCCAAGAAGCGGTGCGACTGGGATATTCATCAACATTTTCAATCTATGACCAGGCCGATAGCCTGCGCTTAATCACTTTGGTGATGAGGGATTTAAACCTTGATCCAAAAAGATATGCACCGCGCGGAGTAGCTTCAGTTATCTCCAATGCAAAAAATGAACTGCTAGGACCAGCTGATTATCGCAACGCTACTCAAAACCAGTTTGAAGAGGTTGTGGCCGAGGTTTATGCCATCTACCAACAAAGACTGACCGCTGCTAACGCGATGGATTTTGATGATTTGATTATGAAGACGGTGGAGGTTCTACAACGCTTTCCTGAAGCCCGCGCCCGATATCGCCATCGCTTCAAACATATTCTGGTAGATGAGTATCAGGACACCAACCACGCGCAATACATATTGATTAGAGAGTTAGTAGGAAGTGATTTAGAGGGTGTCCCAGCTGCACAACTTTGTGTAGTCGGTGATGCCGATCAATCAATTTATGGATTCCGCGGCGCAACCATCCGCAACATTATGCAGTTTGAAGAGGATTACCCCGATGCCACAACTGTTTTACTCGAGCAGAACTATCGTTCTACCCAAAACATTTTAAGTGCAGCAAACGCAGTTATCTCGCTCAATGAGTCCCGCAAAGAAAAGAACTTGTGGTCAGATGCGGGAAGTGGGGCCAAACTCATTGGTTTCGTCGCTG
>JBEAXZ010000035.1:0-8967 GCA_041159565.1 Actinomycetota bacterium
GCCCAAGAAAAAGGATGTGCAATCACCGTACTTGTCTCGCGCCTGCCGCAGAAAATCGGGCGTGTCCTGTTGAAATTGAAGAGTGAGTAAGGGCGAGCGGGGTCCATCTGGAAGGGAAACCTTTTTGGCCTGCCGGCGTTTTAACGGCTTTGGAATTGGGGCATATTCCGCGGGTCTTGGGGTGTTAAACGGGGCGAGCTCGGCCATCCCTAAAGATAGGCACGGCGTGTCCCCAAAGTCATTAGAACAAATGTTCGGTAAACTTTAGCCATAACAGCGGCGAGCTGTTATGCCCAACCAGAGCGGTTCCACATTTCCGCCGACCTTAAAGGTCAGCCGTCAGTGGTTTTCCGTACCTTCTGGACCAACCTACGAGTAGAAGAGAGGCAAGACTGTGGCTAAAGAAGCCAAAGATCCTGTAGATAGTTCCAAACCCTCTGCCGAACGGCAGAAAGCCCTAGACACCGCGCTTGCTCAAATCGAGCGTCAGTTTGGTAAGGGCTCAGTTATCAAGATGAGCGAGCGCACAGCGACACCTATCGAAGTTATTCCAACCGGTTCTATTACCTTGGATATGGCTCTAGGAATTGGTGGATTACCACGTGGCCGTGTTATTGAAATCTTTGGACCTGAATCATCAGGTAAAACAACTTTAACTTTGCATGCGATTGCAAATGCACAAAAGAATGGTGGCATCGCAGCCTTTATCGATGCAGAGCATGCATTTGATGCAGAGTACGCCAAGAAGCTTGGTGTTGATATCGACTCACTTTTGGTTTCACAACCAGACACCGGCGAACAAGCCCTTGAGATTATGGATATGTTGGTGCGTTCTGGTGCGCTTGATCTGATTGTTGTTGACTCAGTTGCTGCACTTGTTCCACGTGCTGAAATCGAGGGCGAGATGGGTGACTCACATATGGGTCTACAAGCCCGTTTGATGTCACAGGCGCTGCGCAAAATCACTGGTGCATTAAGTCAATCAAAGACCACGGCAATCTTTATCAACCAGTTACGTGACAAGATTGGTGTTTTCTTTGGTTCACCAGAAACCACAACCGGCGGTAAAGCTCTTAAGTTCTACGCTTCAGTTCGCATGGATATCCGTCGCATCGAAACCCTTAAAGATGGACAAGAAGCCGTTGGTAACCGCACCCGCGTCAAAGTTGTTAAAAACAAGATGGCGCCCCCATTCAAGCAAGCTGAGTTTGACATTCTTTACGGAGTTGGAATCTCACGTGAAGGCGGATTGCTTGACCTCGGTGTAGATCTTGGCATCGTAAAGAAATCTGGTGCTTGGTACACCTATGAAGGTGACCAGCTTGGTCAGGGTAAGGAAAACTCCCGTCAATTCTTAATTGATAACCCAGATCTGGCTAATGAGATTGAAGCCAAGATCCGGGCACATTACGCCGCGACAGAGATCGATCCAGCGCTAGTTGCTGCGATTGATGAAGCCGCAGCTGATGTCGAGTTCTAATCAACAATTAGAAGAGTTAGAAAGCGACCCCTACTCAGTAGCACAGACCATCGCCCTTATGGCTTTGGGCAGAAGAGCGAAGAGTAGGGGGGAGCTTCTTACCCTTCTAAAAAAACGTGGCATCGAAGAAGAGGTAGCTAACGCAGTCCTCTTTCGCCTTCAAGAGCAGGGCTTCATAAACGATTATGAGTTTGCTCGTTATTGGAGTGAATCAAGGCAGCGCACCAAAAAGGTCTCAAAGCGAATTATTGCTGGTGAGCTACGCTCCAAAGGAATAGCCGATGAGATCATTGAATGGATCACTAGCGATATCTCTGATGACTCTGAGTTTGCCAATGCGATGCAGTTTGCCGAGCGAAAATCCCGCTCAGTTCGCTCTCTTGCTCCAGAGGTTGCTTATCGAAGAATGCATGGAGCTCTATCGAGACGAGGTTTCTCTGGAAACATCGTCAATCGAGTTCTCGCAGAGTTAGGCATTACCCGCTCTTAAATATCTATTCCATACACATAGGTACGATGGCCCCTGTGAACGCCACCCGTACCTATGTGATTCAGACCTTGGGCTGCCAGATGAATGTTCATGACTCTGAACGGATCGCAGGCTCACTTGATGCAGCTGGTTATGTTCCGGCTCAAGTTGGGGTTGAACCTGATCTGGTGGTTTTCAATACCTGCGCGGTTAGAGAAAACGCAGATAACAAACTCTATGGCCATCTTTCCTTTCTAGCCCCAACTAAGAAATCAAGACCTGATATGCAAATCGCAATCGGGGGATGTTTGGCTCAAAAAGATCAAGGAACAATTCTCAAAAAAGCTCCTTATGTAGATGTAGTTTTTGGCACTCACAACGTTGGTTCGCTACCAGCACTTCTCGAGCGGGCACGTATTGAGCAGAGCGCGCAGATAGAAATCAAAGAGGCCCTCGAGCATTTCCCGTCCACACTGCCTGCCCGACGCCACTCCGCCTTTTCCGCTTGGGTCTCTATCTCGGTAGGCTGCAATAACACCTGCACCTTTTGCATAGTTCCAGCGCTGCGCGGCAGAGAAAAGGATCGCCCACAAGAAGATATTTTGAATGAGGTTCGTGCCCTAGTTGCTGATGGGGTAAATGAAATTACC
This sequence comes from Actinomycetota bacterium, assembly GCA_041159565.1. GTDB lineage: Bacteria > Actinomycetota > Actinomycetes > Nanopelagicales > Nanopelagicaceae > MAG-120802. Next base: position 2,600 of record JBEAXZ010000035.1, read on the forward strand.
TTGTTGGGACAAAATGTAAATGCCTACGGCGTGGATTTTGGCGACCGCACCGCCTTTGCAAAACTACTGCGCGAGTGCGGCAAAGTGGAAGGTCTAGATCGCATTCGATTTATGTCCCCGCATCCACGAGATTTCACAGATGATGTAATTGAAGCAATGGCAGAGACTCCAAATGTGATGCCACATTTGCATATGCCACTGCAATCAGGCTCTGATCGCATTCTGCAATCTATGCGCCGCTCTTATCGAGTAGATCGCTACCGCGGCATTATTGAGAAGGTGCGCCAGGCGATGCCCCACTCCACAATCACCACCGACATCATCGTCGGATTTCCCGGTGAGAGTGAGAGCGATTTTCAAGAAACGATGGATCTCTGTACCGAACTACGTTTCCTAGCGGCTTACACCTTCCAATACTCAAAGCGACCAGGCACCCCGGCCGCTGCGATGCCAGATCAGATTGCACCAGAGGTGGTCGCCGAGCGATACACCCGATTACATGAACATTTAAACGCACTGTCCCAATCGGTAAATCAAGACGTGGTTGGGAAAACCGCTGAGGTTTTAGTCACTGATGTTGAAGCCGGTCGGGCCAGCGGAAAAAGCCGTGATTTCAGATTAGTTCATTTCGATGCAGTGGAAGATATTCGTCCTGGTGATCTAGCAGAGGTTTTGATTGGCAGTGCCAAACCACACTTTGTATTGGCGAAAGGTGCTCCAGTAAGTTGGCGCAAAACTCGTGGCGGAGATGCTTTTGAGGCCCGTAAAAAAGAGGCGGAGGCCAAAGGTGTGATGCTGGGTATACCAACTTTGAAGAGCGTTCCCGGTAAATGACATTAATTGTCATAGGTGGCGCTACCGCAACAGGCAAAAGTGATTTAGCGGTTGCATTAGCAAAAGAGTTACAAGGCCATGTCATAAACGCTGATTCGATGCAGCTGTATAAAGGCATGGATATCGGCACCGCTAAGTTATCACTGGCAGAAAGACAGGGAGTACCTCATCACTTAATAGATGTGTTGTCGGTACGACAAGAGGCATCTGTTGCGCAGTACCAAATCGATGCCCGCAATTTGATTGATCAATTACTGGAGCAAGGCATCCCTGCCATTGTTGTAGGTGGAACCGGTCTTTATATAAAAGCAATTCTTGATGATCTCAACTTTCCAGATACTGATCCAGAGGTGCGGGAGCGGATTGCAAAAGAAGCTGAGGAGCTTGGCGCTGATGTAATGCATGAAAGATTGGCGGCATTAGATCCAGCAGCCGCCGCGGCAATTCCTAAAGAAAATGTGAGACGTGTCGTACGTGCCCTAGAAGTTATTGAGTTAACCGGCCAGCCATACACCGCCAATTTGCCTCGAATTGGCAGCTCAAAGTATCCGCACGCGAAACAGTTCGGATTGGTCATGGAGCGCGAAACGCTGCAGGAGCGAATTGATGGGCGAGTAGAGAAAATGTGGGAGCAGGGATTGGTGCGAGAAGTTAGAGATTTAATGGGTGGGGGATTGCTTGAGGGTCGCACTGCACAAGCGGCCTTGGGGTACGCCCAGATAATCAAATTCGCACAAGGCCAAATGACGGAGGAAGAGGCAAAAGAGGAAACCAAGCGGGCGACCAGGCAGTACGCCAGAAGACAGGAAACCTGGTTCTCCCGAGATGAGAGGATTACCTGGTTAAAGAAGGCTCCAACTCAAGAGCTAATGGAGCGCATACTTTTATCGACCAATGCATCTAATATTGGAAACATATGAGTTCTAATCTGGTTGGTACCTACGGACACGGTACAGAAAATGATTTTGTAATTATTTTTGATCCAGAGGACAAAAACAACATATCCTCAAAGCAGACCGCAGCAATCTGTAATCGCCAGAGCGGTATCGGAGCAGATGGCTTAATCCGAATCACCAAACGTGATGGTAAATGGTTTATGGATTATCGAAACTCTGATGGTTCCTTGGCGGAGATGTGTGGCAATGGAATAAGAGTTATGGCACGTTACCTGGTTGATCGAGGTCATCACCCGGCGGGAATTTTCTCAATTCTCACCCGAGACGGTGCCAAGTTTTTAAGTGTTCCTGAAGAAGGCGATATCAGCGTAAACATGGGCCAGGTTCAAATAATCGATGGCGAAATCACCGCCGCCAACAATGGAAAATTATGGAATGGTTTTAATGTAAGTGTTGGAAATCCACACGCGGTGGTATTTGTTGATTCTATGGATGATGTTGGAGACTTAAGTGATGCTCCCGTTGTTAGACCCAAGGACTCTTATCCTGAAGGTGTAAATGTTGAGTTTGTTGAGTTTCTGGAAAATGGAGAGTTGAAGATGCGGGTTCACGAGCGGGGCAGTGGCGAAACCCGTTCCTGCGGAACTGGAACCTGCGCCGTTGCTTTGGCAGCGACCATTAAGAAGGGGATGCGTTTGCCTGCTCGCTGGGTAATCCATCCACCCGGAGGACGGTTAGTTGTTGAGATTGATCCGCACTCCAACGCGGTATTAATTGGACCAGCGGTTTTAATAGCAGATCACAATTTGGAGCCATTTCTTGTCTGACCCCCGTGAGTTTGATGAGCTTGATGCGCTCATTCAAGAGAGCCAAGAGGTAGCGGCTGATTACGACTCAGAGATTTTTATTCCAGATTCATTTCAATCCACCCAGCAGGAGTTAAGTGATCGTCAGGCGCTACGCCGCGTTGTAGGACTTTCGACAGAGCTAACCGATATCTCTGAAGCCGAGTACCGCCAGCTTCGACTAGAGCGGGTTGTTTTGGTTGGGGTTTGGACAGAGGGAACGGTAAAGGATGCGGAGAACTCTATGGAGGAGTTGGCCGCTCTGGCCGAAACCGCGGGGTCAACTGTGATGGATGCGATTATTCAAAGAAGAGACAAACCCGATCCAGCAACCTTTATTGGTTCTGGAAAGGTTAGCGAGTTGAAAGCAATTGTGAAATCAACAGGTGCAGACACGGTGATCTGCGATGGTGAATTGAGCCCTTCGCAATTAAAAAACTTAGAGGATCGAATTAAGGTAAAGGTTGTTGACCGCACCGTTTTGATTTTAGATATATTCGCACAACACGCAAAAAGCAAAGAGGGTAAAGCCCAGGTCGAGTTAGCGCAGATTAGTTATCTACTTCCAAGGTTGCGCGGCTGGGGTGACTCACTTTCCCGTCAGGCCGGTCGTGCCGCTGGTATTGGTGGCCGTGGCCCTGGTGAAACCAAGATTGAGGTTGATAGAAGGCGCATTCGCGACAAGATGGCCAAGTTACGTCGCGAGATTAATGCCATGAAGACGGCGCGTGACACTAAACGTCAAGAAAGAAAGAGAAATCAGATTCCATCTGTTGCTATTGCGGGCTACACCAACGCAGGGAAATCATCGCTTTTAAACCGCTTGACCAACGCTGGAGTCTTGGTGCAGAACGCTTTGTTTGCCACTTTGGATCCAACAGTAAGAAGAGCAGAAACCTCAGATGGACGGGTTTATACATTGAGTGACACCGTGGGTTTTGTTAAGCACCTGCCACATGACCTAATCGACGCTTTTAAATCAACGCTGGAGGAGGTCTCCAGCGCAGATGTAATTGTTCATGTCGTTGATGGATCACACTCTGATCCACTTGGACAGATCAGGGCGGTCAGGGGAGTTATAGATGAAATTGGCGGCGCAAAAATCCCTGAGATTATTGCGATAAATAAGGCTGATATCGCCGACCCTGAGGTGATTGCCCAAATCATGCGACAGGAGCCAGATGCCTATCCGATCTCGGTTTTAACTGGTGCCGGGGTTACAGAGTTAGTTAAAGCGATTGAGATATCTCTGCCTAGACCTCGGATAGAGATGCGCACAGTTGTGCCATATGACAGAGGTGATTTAGTAAGCCAGGTTCATGAACATGGAGAGATTATTAGCGAGGAGTATTTGCCTGAGGGCACCGCGCTACATGCGATGGTCGATGGCTCTTTAGCGCATGCGCTAGAAAAATATGTTGTTGCTAAATAGAGCGTAGAACCGCGGTAACGATTCCCAATATCTCGCACTCATCACCATTGATGGGTTGATAATCATCATTGGCTGGCATCAACCAGATGTGACCATCTTTCTTGGTAAAGGTTTTAACTGTGGCTTCACCATCTATCATCGCGGCAACGATCTGACCCTTGTTGCAATCTTTTTGGGCGCGGATGACTACATAATCTCCATCGCAGATTGCGGCGTTGATCATGGAGTCTCCAACAACTTTCAACATAAACAACTCGCCCTCACCAACAAGTGATGCGGGTAGTGGGAATAGCTCTTCAACATTTTGCTCGGCCAGGATTGGGCCACCGGCGGCGATACGTCCAACGAGTGGCACGTTATGGGTTTTCTCTGGAGTGATATCTTCAAAGCGATCATCGCCAGGGGTTAGGACCTCAAGGGCGCGACCACGGGAGGGATCTCTACGGATCCAGCCTTTTTCCTCTAAAGCCTCGAGTTGATATTTGACGCTGGAGGGAGAGGAGAGGCCGGCCGCCTCACCAATCTCACGCATTGAAGGGGGATAACCATTGCTCTCCATAGCCTTCTTAATCGCCATCAGAATCTTGGTCTGACGAGGGGTCAAGCCATTCTCATCAACAGGGCCATCAGGCAGTTCGGTGATCTTGGTGGGTTTTTTAGCCATGGGTAAAGGTTAGAACAGAAGTGCGAATAAATCAAACAAATGTTCTAAAAAAACTTGCCGATGTCAGTGGGGAGGTGTACCTTTGCTTTTAGAACAGACGTTCGAAGAGTATCCCCGCTCTCAATGATCTGATCTAGAAGTAACTGGAGAGATGAAGATGACTACGCTAGCCATCAATCCGTCCCTTGCTAATTTGAGTGAAAAAACCCCCGTAAATAGCTCACTTTCTGGTGCTCGACTTACCCCTCGTGGTCGAGCTGTTGCAAGGTTGGCTGTAATCACTTCGCTCTCCATACTGCTTCTCTCCGGATTCGCTGCGGTCACCGGGGCATCTGCTGGTTCATCAGATACCGCAATCCCGACCCCCTACATCAAGATCAGTGTGAAGCCAGGAGAGACCCTCTGGTCTATTGCTGATGGGGTTGATGCTGATGGGGATCGCCGTTCAGTTGTTGCCGACATCGTTGAGATCAATAACCTCAAATCGCCAGAGCTTCAGGCCGGGCAGAAGATTTACATCCCGACACGCCCATAACGCTCAGCACCCTTTCAAGTTGCGGTAACTCTCAACCCTTGCTTTACTCTTACCCCTAGATGTTGGGGTCGATTTACGATATGCTTCCATACCTTGTGGTACGGAACTTCTAAGTGAATACACCCAAAATCAGGTTTTTCCCAGCATTGAAAGGATGACACGCCGTGAACTGTCCATTTTGTCGTCACGAGGAGTCTCGAGTAATCGACTCCCGTCCGACTGATGAGGGCAGCTCAATCCGTCGTCGTCGTGAGTGCACCAACTGTGGCTCACGTTTTTCAACCGCTGAGACCGCGGTCCTTTCGATCATTAAGCGAAGTGGGGCCACCGAGCCATTTAGTCGCGAGAAGGTCATCAATGGTGTGCGTAAGGCCTGCCAGAACCGTCCCGTCGATGATGATGATCTAGCCCTGCTTGCCCAGCGTGTAGAGGAGGCTCTGCGCGCTACCGGTCAGGCAGAGATCGAGGCTCAAGAGGTTGGTATGGCGATTCTCTCACCATTGCGAGAATTAGATGAGGTGGCCTACCTGCGATATGCCTCGGTATACCGTAACTTTTCCTCCCTTGAAGATTTCGAAGGCGAGATAGCACTTCTCCGCGCTCTGCCTTTCGAGAAAAACTCAGAAGTACAGTTAAGTAAAAAAGATTCTCAAGTTGTTTCCCCGCAACTTCTGGCACCAAAAACGCCATAACGGGTCCGATAAGTAGTGAAAACAACTGAATATCAGCAACAAAATTAAAAAAAGAAAAACAAAAATTCAAAAATTCGAAGCAGAAGACGGAGAAATTAGAATGTCGGACACGGTGATCAATCGCTCATCAGGAAAAAACAAGCTTGGCAAAGCCCTAACAATTGAGCGAGTGTTTAGCACCCCAGGTGTGCACCCATATGACAATGTCACTTGGGAGCGCCGCGATGTAGTACAGACCAACTGGAAAACCGGCGAGGTTGTTTTCGAACAACGTGGTGTCGAGTATCCAGATTTCTGGTCGGTTAATGCATCGACAATTGTTACCACCAAATACTTCCGTGGTGCGGTGGGTCATGACAACCGTGAATGGTCACTCAAGCAGGTTATTGATCGCGTAGTACTTACCTACGTTAAAGCTGGTAAGGAGTACGGTTACTTTGCAACAACTCAAGATGCAGAGATTTTTGAGC
>JBEAXZ010000036.1:0-8197 GCA_041159565.1 Actinomycetota bacterium
ATATCGGTTTTGGGGCTGGAATCCACTTTTGTATTGGTGCTCCATTAGCCCGTATGGAGATGTCAGTATCGTTGCCGGCATTGATCAAACGCTTCCCAAATCTACAGCTGGCTACCGAACCAATTAGAAGGCCAACGTTTTCCTTAAGAGGTTATGAGAAAGTTTTGGTTAAAAACTAAATCCCGATTGGGTGCCAAACGGTCTTATTCTCCATAAAACCAATGATGCGCTGCGGTGATCCCTCGGCCTTAAAGCGGTAAATACGCTTTAAATTATCGGCACCATCTCTCTTTAGAGCTTCATATGCTGATGGTTCAAGGCCAGATCCATCCACGCCATCAATGTCCATATGTGAAGCGACCCAGGGAGCTAACTCCTCAGTTCTGCCGGTTAATACATTTACTACTCCACCAGGAACATCGCTGGTCGCAATAACTTCAGCGAGCGTAATTGCGGAGAGTGGATACTCCTCATTTGCGATGGCGATAACTACATTTCCGCCAGCCAAAATTGGAGCTGCGCCATGAACGATATCGATGAGTGAATTACTCCCATCGATAAAAGCTGCAACTACCCCTACTGGTTCTGGAGTAGTGAAGTTATAAAAAGATCCAGAAACTGGGTTTGTGGAGCCGAAAATCGTAGAAATCTTGTCACACCAACCTGCGTACCAAACCCAAAGATCTATTGCGGCATCAACTTGTTTTGTAGCTTGAGCCTTTGTCACACCCTCTTGCGCCATGACTTCAGTTACAAACTGATCACGACGACCCTCCATCACCTCTGCAACGCGATAGAGAATCTGAGATCTATTAAACGCCGAAGCCGATGCCCATTTCTCGGATGCCGCTCTTGCAGCGACAACCGCATCACGTAAATCTTTTCGAGAAGCTAACGCAGGGTTTGCTAAGAAATTTCCCTTTGCATCAACTAGCTCATAGCTACGTCCAGATTCACTTCTTGGAAACTGTCCGCCGATAAAAAGTTTATAAGTTTTTCTCACATCAACTCTCATGAGAAATCTCCTTTTAGATAAGCGGATAATCCATGTCTGCCGCCTTCACGTCCCCAACCTGACTCTTTGTAGCCACCAAAAGGGCTCGCTGGATCAAACTTGTTAAAGGTGTTTGCCCAAATCACGCCAGCTTTTAACTGTTGGGCGCTCCAAAGGATTCGGGAGCCTTTATCGGTCCAGATACCAGCCGACAATCCATAAGGCGTGTTGTTAGCCTTCTCAATCGCCTCACTTGGAGTTCTAAAGGAGATAACAGATAACACCGGTCCAAAAATCTCTTCCCGAGCGATGCGGTGGGCTTGCGATACACCCGTAAAGAATGTTGGGGGGAACCAAAAACCTTTCTCTGGTAACTCGCATTGCGGTGACCAGCGCTCCGCACCCTCTGCATCTCCAGACTCTGACAACTCTCTGATTTTCATTAGTTGGGCCTGTGAATTAATTGCGCCTAAATCAGTGTTCTTATCAAGTGGATCGCCCACGCGTATCATGGACATGCGGCGCTTTAACTTCTCCAGCAACTCTTCTTTTATGTTCTCTTGAACTAGCAAACGAGAGCCAGCACAGCAAACATGACCTTGATTGAAGTAGATGCCGTTAATGATCCCCTCAACAGTTTCATCAATAGGGGCATCTTCAAAGATTATGTTTGCGCCTTTACCGCCAAGCTCTAAAGTTAAAGCCTTCTTAGAGCTAGCAACACTCTTGGCGATAATCTTCCCAACTTCGGTTGAGCCAGTGAATGCAATCTTGTTGATGCCAGGGTGATTAACGATGGCAGCTCCAGTTGCGCCATCTCCGGTCAAAATATTTACAACACCTTTTGGCAGATCAGCTTGTTGGCAAACCTCTGCAAATAAGAGAGCGGTTAGTGGTGTGGTCTCTGCTGGCTTTAATACAACGGTATTTCCAGTAGCCAAAGCGGGCGCTACCTTCCAAGCCAACATCAACATCGGGAAGTTCCATGGAATTATCTGGCCAACAACTCCATGTGGCTTTGGATTTTTACCCAATCCCGCATAATCAAGTTTGTCTGCCCATCCAGCATGATAGAAAAAGTGAGCAGCCGCTAGTGGAATATCGGTATCTCGAGTCTCTCGAATCGGTTTTCCATTGTCCATCGATTCAAGAACTGCAAACTCACGGGCTCTCTCCTGCAATATTCGCGCAATTCTAAAAAGATATTTACCACGTTGAGCGCCGGTCAACTTGGACCAGGTTTTACGGTATGCCTCAGAGGCTGCCTTTACCGCTTTATCAACATCAGAAGCGGTAGCTTGAGTGACTCGAGATAGAACCTTTTCATTTGCAGGATTTATGGTTTCAAATCTCTTGCCACCTTTAGAAGGTACAAACTTTCCATCGATAAAGAGGTTGTACTCCGATTGAATATCAACAATTGCAGTTGATTCGGGCGCCGGGGCATATTCAAATTTCATCATTAATCCAATGTCACGTAGTTTCTTCCGGAGTACTGTCCACTTTTCATCTTCATGCGTTGCATAAGTAAATCATTGAGTAGAGCGCTAGCTCCGATACGAAATAGCTTCGGATCCAACCAATCTGGACCAGCGGTTTCATTTACCAATACCAATTGTTTGATGGCATCTTTGGTGGTGCGAATACCCCCAGCAGGCTTGACACCAATTCTTTTTCCGGTCATGGCAAAGTAGTCACGAACCGCTTCTAACATCACTAATACAACTGGTGCGGTCGCAGCAGGAGTAACTTTTCCAGTACTGGTCTTTATGAAATCTGCTCCAGCGGCCATTGCAAGAAAAGAGGCCCTTCGAACGTTGTCATAGGTAACTAGCTCGCCGGTCTCCAGGATCACCTTTAAGTGGGCCCTATCCCCGCAAATCTCCTTAATGCAAACGATTTCAGTAAATACTTTCTCTAGGTTTCCAGATAGAAAAGCACCTCGATCAATCACCATATCAATCTCGGTCGCACCGCTGGCGATCGCATCCTCGGTATCCCGCTTCTTAACATCAAGACTGGCGCGACCAGAAGGGAATGCGGTGGAAACAGCAGCAACTGGAATTTCTCTCCCGCCATTGTTATCTAAATGTTCGCGGGCAATTTTCACCATATCGTTGTAAACACAAACTGCACCAACATGAGGAACTGAACTATTACTTGGATCTGGCCTTACCGCTTTTGTGCAAAGTGCAGCAACCTTGCCCGGTGTATCTGCACCTTCCAATGTTGTTAAATCAATCATTGAAATTGCGGTATCAATCGCCCAAAGTTTGCTAGAGGTTTTAATACTTCTTGTCGCCAACATTGCAGCGCGTGAATCTGCACCAACTTGATCTACTGGTGAAAGATTTTTTAGAAAACTCTTGATTGAGCTCTCGCTGCTATCGGTCAGAAGCATGTGGCAATACTATCTAGCGGAAATCAGATTGAGAAGGGCGTTTTACTAGATTATGTATTCGCTTTACCCCTACCCTTGTGACATGAAACCCATACCTTTGATTTTGGACTGCGACCCAGGTCATGATGACGCCTTAGCCATGATCTTGGCGGCTCATAACCCATCACTCAAACTGCTTGGCATTACAACGGTCTCTGGCAATGGTGGGATTGCAAAGGTGACATTGAATGCACGTCGTGTCGCAACTATGGCTGGGATTGATGTTCCTATTGCGGAGGGTGCGGGTAAAGCGATTTTAGGAGCCGTTGAAGAGGCGCATGATATTCATGGTGAATCTGCATTGGATGGCGCAGAGCTACCACAACCAAGTATTGAACTATCAAAACTGCACGCTGTAGATCTAATTGCAAAATTGCTCTCTGAAAATCCCGAGCCAGTTACTCTGGTTGCTACCGGCCCACTAACCAATATCGCTCTGTTTTTAAAGATGTATCCACAATTAAAGAGTCAGATATCTGAGATTGTCTTTATGGGTGGCAGCGCCAGCAGAGGAAACCGCACCCCGTATGCCGAATTCAATATTTGGATGGACCCCGAGGCTGCTGATGTAGTACTAAGAAGCGGATTGCCGCTTACGATGTGTGGACTAGATGTAACCCACCAAGCCCTCGTTACTAAACCGATTTTTGCTCAATTAGAAGCGATGCAGACCGAGTTAAGCAAAACCATAATTGGCCTGCTCAAATTCTTTGCTAAAACCTACGATGAGGTTTTTGAGATGCCGGATCCACCACTTCATGATCCGGTTGCTATTGCTCTATTAATCGATCGTAGTGTCGTGAAATCTCGGTTTGTAAATGTCCAAGTCGAATTAAGTGGACCACTAACCCGAGGCGCAACCGTAGTCGATATCTACAATCGCCTTGGAGAAGAAGCCAACTGCAATGTTGCGCTCGAATTAGATTTCGAGAAGTTTTGGACTCTAATGCTCGATGCGATTAAAGCTGCTGCAATTACAAAGTAAGCTACAGAGTTACAGGGCGACCAGCTGCCTTATCGACAGCGATTAGCTCTCGTAAACCTTGCACCGCGGTTTCAAGCAAAATATCAAGCGGCGGCATTGGCTCTTTGCCATGCACCATCATTACCCCACCAGCTCTGACTCTGAGCATCGATGCAATAACAAAAAGCGCCGAAGCCTCCATTTCAGAGCACAATGCGCCACCGATCTCCCATGCTTTCCAGCGTTCTAGAAGATCTTTAGCAACCCCCATGCGCTCTGGTTCATGTTGTCCATAGAAAGAGTCTTTGGATTGAGTTATGCCGGTTCGATGTTTCGCTCCAGTTTTTTTGGCCGCGGCTTGCAAAGCTAGAACAACATCAATATCGGCAATTGCCGGAAACTCTATTGGCATGTAGTGAAGTGATGTTCCTTCATCTCTGATTGCAGCGCTGATGATTGCTAGCTCGCCAGAGTGAATATCCTTTTGTATATGACCTGAAGTTCCAACTCGGATAAAGGTGTCAGCGCCGCATCTGACTAGCTCCTCTAGGGCGATTGCAGCTGATGGACAGCCAATGCCGGTAGATGTAACAGAGACTGGAACACCATCTAATGTGCCTGTGTAGGTGACGTATTCCCGGTTGGTGGCAACATGTCTGGGATTGTCAAAGAGACGTGAGATTGGTTCGCAACGTCCCGGATCTCCCGGCAGCAATACATACTTTCCGACATCTCCACGCTCAAGTTGGATGTGGTACTGCTTTCCATTGCTCTCCATATTATTTCCTTTTTCTTATGCTGCCTTTGTTTTATCAGATTTAATCAACTCTCTTACTGATTCAACCGCCGCAATAATTAAACCATCCAACGGTCCAAACTCTCCTTCACCATGCATCGCCATTATTCCTCCAGCTCTGGCACCCAAAATGCTTGAAACAATACAGATAGTTGAAATCTCCATCTCTGAGCAGATTGCGCCACCTATCTGCCAAGCCCGCCATAAATCCTTAAGCTGTTCGCTATTTGCAGATCTATCTGGCTCAACTTCACCATAAAAGGAATCTTTCGAGTGCGAAATTCCCAATTGGTATCTGACACCTAATCTCTCTACTGCACTTCTCATTGCCTGCACGATCTCTAAATCGCATACCGCAGGGAATTCAATAGGCATGTAGTGCGAAGAGGTACCTTCGTGTCTAATGGCGCCAGTTACCACGGCTAAATCATTGGATTTAGTACCCGGCTGGAGACTGCCTGAAGTGCCAACCCGAATAAAAGTGTCTGCACCGCTGCGATAAAGCTCTTCAACTGCAATTGCTGATGATGGACATCCAATTCCGGTAGATGTAACAGATACCTTTTCACCTTCTAGCCAACCGGTGTAAGTGACATACTCACGATTTGTAGCGATGTGAACTGCATTTTCTAGTTTGGCAGCAATCAAAGGAACCCGGCCGGGATCTCCTGGCATTAATACATATCTGCCAACATCACCTGTCTGTGTTTGGGTGTGATACTGCTTCATCAATTCAACCGATTCATGCGTTCGATAAACAGCTTCATAAATCGATCTACCTCAACCGTCATGGAAACCTTTGCATTAGGAGCCTTTTTCAAGGCTCCATAGTGATCAGCTATGGTCTTGGCCTTAGAGGGACCTCCCGATAAATCAACGGAGAGGAAGTAATCCCGATTTTCCACCAGTGTTGGGTCAATCAAAATCGCAGCCGCTAGTGGATCATTTATCGCACAACCTTGAATACCTTGATACTCGGCGTGAAACTCAATGTAAAACCGGGTTGATTCCTTGATGAAATTCTTTATTTCAGGACGGGCTAAAGTAATTTGTTCAATATGTTGGGTAGTAAGTAGGCATTGATAAGTAACATCCAGAGGTACCAAAGTGAAATCTATTCCCGCATTAACCACGATTTCATAGCTTTCCGGATCACAAAATACGTTGTACTCCGACTGTGGGGTTGAATTTCCTGGGTAATGGATAGAACCACCCATTGCCACAATCCGCTTAATCTTTCTGGCAATCTGAGGTTGTTTCAAAAGTGCCAATGCGATGTTGGTCATCGGCCCAACACAAAGCAAAGTAATTTGGCCCGGGTTTTCATTAACTAATCTAATAATTAAATCATGTGCTGACTCTTGAATTGGTTTTACTTTAGGTGCTGGAAGTACGGCATAACCCAATCCTCCATCTCCATGGGTTTCCTCCGCGACCGATAACTCTTTTACCAATGGTTCTTGAGCTCCGCGAGCTACCGGCACCTGTTCAATTCCTAACAACTCCACCAACTTCAAAGCGTTGGATAAGCATTTTTCTTGTGAGGTATTGCCATGAGTGACGGTGATGGCTAATAAATCTAATTCTGGTGCAGCCGCGAGAAGAAGCAGAGCCAGTGCATCATCAATCCCAGGATCGGTATCGAAAATGATTTTCTCAGCCATGATTTATTGTTTCACCTAATGGTTCATGCTTTCCAGCGTTTACCCCGATTAAAGATAAAAGTGTGGCTAAGAGGGTCGAAGCGCTCATGAAATAAAAACCATTCCAACCACCAAAACGGTCCACCAACATGCCACTTAGTGTGCTCCCCAGAGTAATTCCAATGGAAAGAGAGGCGCCGAGCAGTGAAAAAGCCTCGTTTAATCGGCTAAGAGGTACCAACTCCTTTAAGTGTGCGTTGGCCGCAATCAACGCAGGAGCGATTCCAATTCCAGAAAGAATTATGAAAAATACAATCGTCTCGATGTTTTGAAAGAAAAGAATGGCGCTTGTTGAAAGGGTCATAAAGGCGAGAGCCAGTGAGTATCGAATGGCATTTCTTGATTTCCAGTGAATCAAACCGTAGACCAATCCAGCGACCGTGCTGCCAATTGGATATAAACCAACCCAGAGACCGCCATCAGCCGCTCGTCCACTCTCCTTTGCTACCGCAAGAATGACCACGTAATTGGATCCAAACAACATACCTAATGCAATAAGAGAAGCTAAAAGACTCTTTACATACTGGATTTTGAAAAGTCCGCCTAGTTGCTGCCGCTCACCATCCTTGTTGGCATGATCAAATGAAGTTATGGCTAATCCAGCACCGCCAATAATCGTAAAGAATATGCCGGCCAATAGTGGTGATTCAGAGCCATAAAGCGCAAAGAGAAATCCTGCTAAAGCTGGACCCACAACAAAAGCGGTTTCATCAAGTACAGATTCCAGCGATAGAGCTACGCCTAGCTCTCTTTTATCTTTGATGGTTCGGCTCCACCTTGTTCTGGTGTAACTTCCGAAACTTGGCATAGTTGCACCAGAGAGTGCGGAAAAAAGCAGTAATAGCGGAATGGATCTGGAACTGAAAAAGACCACACCTACAATGGATAAAGCGTTTACAAAAGTTATCGGTAGCAAAATCACCCGCGTGCCATATCGATCAGCTAATCTGCCGATACGTGGCCCGACAATTGCGCCGCATAAGGTGTAAAAGGAGGAAGCAATACCAGCCAGTAAAAATGAGTCTCTGACCGATGAAATTAAGAAAACTAGTGCCACTGTATTCATGGCCACAGGAATTCGACCCACCATTCCAAAGCCAAAGGTTGGAAAAGCGTGACTATGTCTAATCACTTCTCGATACGAAGTTAGCAAGACACTCCCCTGAAATTAGTTAGTGAAATCGATTGCAGAAATCTACCCAGAAAGGCTACCCTCGTCTACATACTTGAAGGGAGTGTTGCCAAATGCGGATTTATTTTGCTGGACCTTTATTCACTCCATATGAGCGGAGCTTTATTG
>JBEAXZ010000037.1:0-7868 GCA_041159565.1 Actinomycetota bacterium
CTAGTGGGTCGCGTCTCCTTCGGAAATGTCTGGGGTTTGTTGGTTGATGATGAGTTTAATCCCGGACTTCCTGCCGCAGAACCTTTCCCAATTCCAATTCACTCTGGTGATGTACGTGTCGATGTGCAATCAGCAATTGCGATGCTCGCTCCATCTTGGGGTTTGAAGCCACTTCTTGATATTTCAGATGAAGAGGCGCGCAGCAATTTAGCCCGTGTTTCGGTGATGCTACTTTCTTATGTTGCGCAATCAGCGCGTGGCACTTGGCAACCAATGGTTCCGCAATCAGAGGTTGATAAAGCACACACAGTTGTAGAGCGCATGATGATTCGCTGGAGAGGCGAGCCAGATCCAAAACATGTTCGCGCTATTGATGCTTACTTTGTTTCAGCGGCAGAACATGGCATGAACGCTTCAACATTCACCGCTCGTGTAATTGCGTCAACTGGTGCCGATGTAGCTGCATCAATCTCAGGTGCAATCGGTGCAATGTCTGGACCACTACATGGTGGCGCACCATCACGCGTCCTTCACATGATTGAAGAGGTTGAAAAGCGTGGCGATGCACGTGCATATGTAAAAGATTTGTTGGATAAAGGTGAGCGCTTGATGGGATTTGGGCACCGGGTTTATCGTGCTCAAGATCCGCGCTCGCGTACTTTGCGTCGTACCTGTGAAGAGCTTGGTGCACCGCGTTATGAAGTTGCAAAAGCTTTGGAAGAGGCGGCACTTGCAGAGTTGCGTGAACGTCGTCCAGATCGCGTACTAGAAACAAATGTTGAGTTCTGGGCTGCGGTACTACTTGATTTTGCTGAAGTACCTGCACATATGTTCACACCAATGTTTACCTCTGCACGTACAGCAGGTTGGTCTGCACATATTCTCGAACAAAAGCGCACCGGTCGTTTGATTCGTCCATCTGCGCGATACATCGGAAAGGCGCCACGTAAGCCGGAAGATGTGAAGGGCTGGGATGCCAGCGTCCCAGGTGTTCATAAGTAGTTCACACCAATTCTGTAAATTGGCGTGAAAAAAATTGGGTTTATAACAAAACTGTAAATCCATAACTTTGCTGCGAATGAGCGCACAACACGCTTGACTGTCCGATTTGTACGAGTTGAATTGGCCTCCTCTGTAACCCCTCGTTACAGATACTTCCATGGAGGAAATTAATGAAGCAGAAATTCTTTAAGGGTTTCGCTGTCGCAGCCGTTGCAGCTCTTGCCGCTGGTATCACTGTGGCACCTGCACAAGCCGCAAAAGAGATTGTGGTCTGGGCAGATGAAACCCGTGGTCCAAACCTAGTCAAAACTCTTGCAGCAAAGAGCGATTGGGTCCCTGGTTACACCATCACCGTAAAATCATTTGCAAACTTTGATGCGTTAAAGGAAGCAATTGATAAGGCTACCGCAACCACTGGTCCAGATATCGTGGTCGGTGCAAATGACTGGGTTGCAACACTTGCTAAGAACGGCAAGCTTGCTCCACTGACACTAACTGCGTCACAGCGTGCACGTTTCTCAGCATCACAGTTCTATGATCTTTCCTACAAGAAGAAGTTGTATGGAATTCCAGTTGATGTAAACAACGTAGCAATGATCTACAACACCAAGCTAGTGACAACCGCACCAAAGAGCTTTGGTGACATGGTTGATTACTACAAGGCAAACAAGACATCTAAGAGCCTAAAGGCTGGTCTATGCGTTGCAGGTGGCGGTATGTCATGGGGTGCACACTCAGTGTTCTCAGCCCTTGGCGCAGATGCTTACTATTTCAACGCAAATGGATCCATCAACAAGTCCAAGTCATTTAATCCAAATGAGTTTGGCCGCAATGTAAAGCAGTATTTGATGGATGGAAAGAAGAGCAATGGCTTCTTCCCTGCAACTGACACAGGATGTAAGGACAACTTCCTAGCAGGAGATGTTCCTTTCGCAATTATCGGAAACTGGGAGTGGGAAGATTACAAAGCAAAGGGATTCACTATGAATCTAATGCCAGTTCCAGGTGTTAAGGCGAGCCAACCAGGAAAGGCTTTCGGATCAGTATCCGGAGCTCTACTAACAACATTCGCTGCATCTAACGGAGTTGAAGCTGCTGCTAAGTCACTTCTCGTTGACTTCTTTGGCTCAACCGCTGGACAGGTTGCTTATCAGAAGTTTGAAAAGCGTCCACCAGCTGAAAAGGGTGCCGGAAATGATGCATCTGTAACCGATGGCCAAAAGGGCTTTGGTGCTTCAGCTGCAGCTTCAAGCATTCCCCAGGTCGGAGCAATTCTTAACGGTGCATCCGGTAGCAAGAGCTACTGGGATTCAGCACCTGCTTACTGGACCGCAGTACTTGTCGATGGCAAGGATGCAGTTGTAGAAGCTAAGAAGTTGGCTGCGATCTGGCGTACCAACCTCAGAGGTGCAGCTAACGATATTTAGTCGTTGGTAAAACTCTGGGAGGTTTTCCAGATTAGAAGTGGACTGACGTGGTTTATCTAAGCCACGTCAGTTCCTTTTATAGTTATTATTCAAATCAATGGAAATAGGTGAACCTAGTGTTATCGGGATTGATTAGAGGCAAGGTTGCGCTCTTCATAAAGATTGCGCTAATTGCTCTATCAACCGCAGTTTTATTGACCTTAAGCCAAAGTGCATTTGCCAAGGGCGAGTATGTAATCGCCGGATTCTTATTCATTGTTATTTTGCTAATTAATTACACCTACTTCAGTAAGCGCACCGTTCCACTCAAGTTCTTTTTACCGGGCATTATTCTGCTGACCGCCTTTGTTCTTACCCCGATTCTGTACACCTTGGTGATGTCCACCTACAACTACAAAACTGGTAACTACATCAGCAAAGAAGAGGCGTTGGGTCGCATACAAGCTTTGGCTCTAGAGCAAGATGAGAACGCAACAGCCTTTGATATTGTGGTTGGCGAATACCAAGCCATGCCTGCAATCTTGGTCTCAGATATCAACAACAACGCCTATTTCATATCAACTCCAGAGCAGAAGATTCCATTAGATAAAGCAAGAGTAGAGATTGATGAGTATCAGGTAGCGCAAAGTGCAGAGGGTTTCACAGCGCTCGATTCAGGCGATATATCCTCTAGTGATGCTGCCAAGAAACGTTACTTTTTTGATGGTACTTATTTCATCGTAGTTGAAAATTTAAATGTTGGAGCGGTGTTTCGCCAATCACTTGAGTACCTGCCCGAACAGGATGTTTTCCGCAGTTTAATAACAGGAGATATCTACCGAGACAACAACAATGGTAATTATGTTAACGAGAACAACAAAGATGATTTCCTCGAGCCGGGATGGCGTGATCCCAGCTGGTTTACCAACTACATAAGGCTTTTCAATGATGAGCGGGTTCGAGATCCACTGATCTCGGTATTTATTTGGACCGTCGTATTTGCAACTTTAACGGTGATAACACAGTTTGCCTTTGGATTGCTGTTAGCACTTGCTCTCAATAAGCCAATTCGTGGTCGTCGCTTCTATAGATCGATTTTGGTTCTGCCTTACGCGATGCCGAGCGTCATGTCGATTTTAATTTGGGGCGGAATGTTTAATACTGAGTTTGGTGCCATTAACGAGATATTGGGTAGGGATATCGCCTGGTTCCAGGATCCCACCTTTGCTCGCGTGGCTGTCATCTTGGTCAACCTCTGGCTCGGTTTCCCTTACTTTTATCTAGTTTCTAGCGGTTCTTTACAAGCAATTCCAAGTGAGTTACTGGAAGCGGCTGCGATTGATGGCGCTAATCCCCGACAGATTTTCCGTAAAGTAACCTTGCCATTACTTCTGCAGATTCTTTCTCCGCTGTTAATCGCATCCTTTGCCTTTAACTTCAATAACTTCAACCTCATCTACCTACTGACTGGTGGTGGACCGCGTAATCAATTAGATGGCGAGATTGCCGGAGCTACTGATATTTTAATTAGCTACACATACCAGATCGCTTTCGGTAACAATCTGCAGGATCTTGGTTTGGCTAGCGCTATCTCAGTCCTGATCTTTTTCTTAGTCGCTTCAATTTCACTTTATGGCGTCCGTAAATCTAAAGTTTTGGAGAGTTTCTCATGACCCGCTGGCTTAAGGAGAATTTATGGCGTCACATCACCGGCGTTGTTATGTGTCTATTTGCCCTTTTCCCATTGTATTTAGTGGTGCTCTCTTCATTTAATGAATCCGGTAGCCTTCAAGTTACCTCCTTTATACCGAAGGACATCTCTTTTGCGAACTACAAAGTTCTCTTTAATGATGAGCGCATCCCTTACCTAACCTGGATGAAAAACTCCCTAATGATCTCTGGCTTTGTTGCTATAGCCTCAGTCATTATTGGAGCGGCTTCAGCATTTGCTTTTAGCCGTCTTCGTTTCAAAGGTAAGAGATTTGGTATCCAGCTTTTGTTGTTGATTCAAATGTTCCCGGCAATTTTGGCGCTCTCTGCTCTTTATGTGATCATGGAGCGGGTCTATAAATTCGCACCTGGCCTTGGAATTGGCACGCAAATGGGCTTGATACTGGTTTATTTGGGTGGCGCTATGGGAGTAAATATCTGGTTACTCAAGGGCTTTGTGGACTCTATCCCAGCTGAGCTTGATGAGGCCGCGAAAATTGATGGCGCTAGCGCGATGCAAACCTATTGGCAGATCTTTGTTCCGTTAGCAGCGCCTGTACTCGCTGTTGTTTCATTACTCAGCTTTATTGGCACATTCAACGAGTTCATTTTGGCACGTCTATTTTTAATTGAGGTTGAGACCCGTACTGTTGCCGTTGGATTACAACAGTTCATTGGGGGACAGTTCTCTGAAAATTGGGGACCTTTTGCCGCAGGTTCGATAATCGCCTCCATTCCTATTGTGATTATCTTCCTAAGCTTGCAAAAGTACATTGTTAGCGGATTAACCGCAGGCTCCGTAAAAGGTTAATGAGAACTGCAGCTCGCCTCATAGCTACCGCTGTAGTTGCTGCACTTTTATTGGCCCATAACAGTGCAGGTGCTAATCAGATTGTGGATGTAAAACGAACTGGTTTAGATAAAGAGGTTATCTACTTTGTAATGCCGGATCGCTATCGCAATGGTGATCTCAGCAACGATGATTTGCCCGGCTACAACCCAACTCATACCGCCTTCTTTCACGGCGGAGATCTGAAAGGTTTAACCGGAAACTGTGTAGATGATGATGGTTTAGTTCGCCTGAAGAAGTTGGGTTTCACAGCAATATGGGTTACGCCTCTTGTTGTTCAACAACCTCCGACGGATGGCGGCGCTGGTTATCATGGTTATTGGGGAGTTGATTTTCTAAATGTAGATCCCCATTTAGGCAGCAACGCGGATTTATCTGCCATGAAGGACTGCGCAGACAAACTAGGGTTAAAGCTGATTCTTGATGTTGTAACCAATCACACGGGCGACATAGTTTGGTATCAGGATCGGGTTGCCTACATTCCAGAGAAGTACAAATCAATCAAAAATCCAGCTTGGCTCAACGAAATCAGTAATTATCACAATACCGGTGATATGAACCGGTGTTGGAGCGATGGCCCATGCTCAAAAAACGGTGATTTCTTTGGGCTGGATGATCTGGCAACTGAGAAGGAAGAGGTTTATCGCGGTTGGGGCGATGTTTATGGTTCCTGGATTAAGAAGTATGGGTTTGTTGGTTTTCGAGTTGATACCGCAAGACATGTAGATGATGAGTTTTTTAAGAACTGGAGTCCATTAATCAACCAGGCCGCGCGAGAGGCTGGAATCTCAAACTTCACAATTTTTGGCGAGGTGTGGGAGCAAAACCCTATTGACTTGGTTAATTACATAAGGGTCAATAAGTTACAGACCGCCCTAGATTTCCCTTTCCAAAAGTTTGCAGTTGATTTTGCAGCACAGAGCTCCGATGCCTCAATTTTGCGCAATCTATTTGAGTATGATGATTACTACACAAGTGCAAACTCATCAGCGGCTAATCTAGTTACCTTTCTAGGCAATCATGACATGGGGCGCTCGGCATTCTTAATTGAGCGCACCAAAATAAATCCAGCTGAGCAATTATTGAGCCGAACCAAGTTGGCAAATACCTTGCTCTATCTAAGTCGTGGTGTCCCCGTCGTTTACTATGGCGACGAGGTGGGGATGCTCGGAAGTGACAATGGCAATGATCAAAGAGCCCGACAGGATATGTTCCCCACTCAGGTTGAGATCTGGAAATCTGAAAAGAGATTAGGTAGCAACCCTGTTGGTAATGGTGACTCCTTTTCCAAAACCTTTTCCAATCCGGTAGCGCAACATCTAATCAAGCTATCTGAACTGCGCCGCGCACATCCCGCTCTGGCAAATGAGCAGATGCAGATTCGCTATGCCAAAGGCCCGGTCTTTGCATTTTCAAAGCGGGAGTTAGGTTCAAATCGTGAGTACTTGGTGGTCTTAAATAACAGTGCAAAAGTACAAAAGGTCAGAGTGCCAACCGCTAGCAGCTCTGGATGGCGGTTTTTACTCGGAAAAGCAGGGCTTTCTACCAAAGCAACTGAAGTGAGTTTGACCCTGAAACCGCTAGATGCAGTGGTGCTTCAGGCAAAGCTGGCAATCTCCAGCTCTACTGTTTCAACCGGAAAGATTGCGGTTAAGGAGGATTTCTTAACCGGATTTCAACGCCTAACCGCTAATGTCAAAACAAAAGATTTAGCTGTGGTTGAGTTTTTAGTTCAGAAATCCGGAAGTAATTCCTGGCAATCCTTAGGGGTTGACCTAAATCAACCATTCCGGGTCTATCTTGATCCTAAAGAACACTCTGGGCAATTAGAGGTTAAAGCTGTTGTAACTAACTCTGCAGGAAGGAAATATGAGCTCCCAAGCACCGCTCTACGCATTGCCACACCATGATGGAAGTGAGATCTATCTAAGCTCCTCGGCACCAAAGTTAGGAGAAAAGGTAACCTTTAAGTTTCGGGCTGGCGTCGAGATGGGGATTGAAAAAGCTATTTTGCGTCTTTACCATGATGGTGAACCAAGATTCTTCCCGATGAATAAAAGTGTGAAAGGTAAAGAACAATGGTGGCAGGTGAGGGTCAAGATTTTAAACCCAAAGACCCCTTACAGATTTTTGATAGTAAACGGTGAACGCTACTCCTGGTTAAATGCGCAGGGATTTCATAGCAATGATGTAACCAGCACCCATGATTTTCAATTGCTCGCCACCCCAGAGTTTCCAAAATGGATCCGTAGCTCTGTGTTTTATCAGATCTTCCCTGATCGTTTTGCAACCACTGGTAAATATAGAAACTTAATGCCAAAGGAGTTTGTCGCTAGAGATTGGAGCGATCTACCTAAAGGAAGGGATAAGACAACAGGTATTGAGTACTTTGGCGGGGATATGGATGGGGTAGCCCAGAACCTTTCTCATATTAAAAAACTTGGCGCTAACGCCATATATTTCACACCTTTTTTCCCAGCCAGATCCACCCATAGATATGACGCCAGCTCCTTTGAGGAGGTTGATCCACTTCTAGGCGGAAACTCCGCTTTCGTAAGGTTATTGAAATTAGCCCGTACCAAGAAGATTCACGTTATGGGTGACTTAACAACAAATCATTGCGGGGCGGGACATCCCTGGATTAAAAAAGCTTTGGCCAATAAGAAAGTTAAGGAGCGGGAGTTTTTCTATTGGGATAAATCGGTAAAACATGGTTATGAAGGCTGGTGGGGTCTAGCTTCATTACCAAAGTTAAATTACAACTCTAAGAAGTTAAGAGAGTTGATGTACTCCGGTAAAAGCTCGATTGTAAAGAAGTGGTTAGCAAAACCATTTTCCCTATCTGGCTGGCGTATTGATGTTGGAAATATGACTGGACGCTACCGTGGTGAGGATATGAA
>JBEAXZ010000038.1:0-7843 GCA_041159565.1 Actinomycetota bacterium
GACGGCCTGGTCTATACCTATTCTGTTGAGGTAAATGGCGATGTAAACGAAGTCATTGATCCATATGTAAGAGCTGCGACAATAAATGGTCGCCGGGGAGTTGTAGTCGATTTAAAGAGCACTGATCCGAGCGGTTGGAATAAAAAGAAGCCGACCTTCTCAGGCAAGCCAACCGATGCGCTAATTTACGAATTGCATATTAGAGATCTGTCTATGGATGAATCTGCGCCATTCCCAGACTCGGTTCGAGGGAAGTTTGCAGCTCTGACAATCCCAAATCTAAAGGGCAAGAGTAGTCAACCTGTCGGTGTTGCTGCGATAAAGGATTTAGGGATAACCCATCTTCACATTCTTCCAATGTATGACTATGCCTCTGTTGATGAGAGCAATCCAACTTTTAATTGGGGTTATGACCCATTGAATTACAACGTTCCAGAAGGTTCATACTCAAGCAATCCAAATGATCCCAAGGCGAGAATAATTGAGCTCAAGCAAGCAATCCAAGCGCTACATAACCAAGGCATCCGAGTAGTAATGGATGTGGTTTATAACCACGTTTATGATGCTGGTTCATTTAGTCAATCAAAGATAGTGCCCGGTTATTGGTTCCGAACTACTCCAAGCGGAGCATTGACTAATGCTTCTGGAGTTGGAAATGACAGTGCTTCTGAGCGCAGTATGGTTAGCAAGTTCATCGTCGATTCAGTTAAGTACTGGGCTAGTGAGTACAACTTGGGTGGCTTTCGGTTCGACCTTATGGGCCTTCATGACATAGAGACAATGACAAAGGTTCGAAATGAGCTAAATAAGATTGATCCATCAATCATCATCATTGGTGAGGGTTGGAATATGGGAACACATCCAGAAGAGATTCGAGCAACTCAACGCAATATCAAGAGTCTTCCTGGGATTGCGGTGTTTAACGATCAAATCCGTGATGGAGTTAAGGGATCAGTCTTCGATTCAACGGCTAAAGGGTATGTAACGGGCGATTTTATAAGAAGCCTAAGCGTGAAGGCGGGAATCGTAGGAAACATCCAATTCTCTAATGATCTCTCGCCATCTTTTACAACTCTATCCCCTGCCCAATCTGTAAATTATGTTGAAGCGCATGACAACAACACATTAGAGGACAAAATCCGCTTAAGTCTTCCACAAGTGACAGATGTTGAAGTAGCACGACTACATCGTCTAGCGGGCTCTATACCAATTTTGGCTCAAGGCATTCCATTTATCCATGCTGGCCAAGAGTTCCAGAGAAGTAAAGATGGTGATTCAAACTCCTATAAATCTAGCGACAAGATCAATGCATTGAATTGGGAACTAGTGTCAAGGAATGCGGTCACGCGAAATTACTATAAAGGCCTGATGGAAATCCGGAAGAACCATCCAGTCTTCCGATTATCAACTACTGCGCAAGTAAAGGGTTCCTTGAAGTTCTTACCGACTCCAAATTCCGTTATCGCATATGAGCTAAATGGCGCTAAAATAAAAGATAAGTGGAAGCAGATCGTTGTCGTTCACAATGCTGACCAATCGGGATTTAAGATTAAATTACCTAAGAAGGGTGATTGGAGAGTTGTAGTTGAGGGCGATAAAGCAGGGCTAAAGACATTACGAACCTTGAAGAACTCAGCTACTGTAGATGTTGTGGGACAGTCGACAACCGTGCTCTATCTTGGTGCATAGTAAATAGATTTGATTAGTAGGCAAGGTGGATAAAGTGCTAGGGTTGCACCTAGTTTCTGCAGAATAAGCATAAATCCTGGTGGGTTGCCCGAGTGGCCAATGGGAGCGGACTGTAAATCCGCCGGCTTAGCCTTCAGTGGTTCAAATCCACTACCCACCACAAAGTGATCTTCTATCTGTCGCTTTTAATATTTGAAAGCCCCATTTTTTAGGGCCGAACGCTAAAGCAATTTAGCTTGGTAAAGTTTTGTTATCTAAGTAGGCAGTCTCAAAGCTATGTTTCACTATTTGAGACGGCATTACTCAACGGGTGGGAAATATCTATTGAGAAATTCCTGAGCCTCAGGCTATTCTTTGCCGTCCAGTGGCCGTTTCCCCAGACTTTGGGCGTGGCTAAACTAACAATCGAAAGGCAGAAAATGCAGAAATCATTTAAGTTGACCTTTCTTGCAATTCTCGCGTCTATGGGTCTCGTCGTTGCTGGTTGCTCCAGCGACGGTGGAGAAAACTCTGGACCGTTAAAGATCGGTTCACTACTTCCAGAAACTGGAAACCTAGCATTCCTTGGACCACCAGAATTTGCTGGTGTTGACCTCGCAGTTGCTGACATCAATGCAGCAGGTGGAGTTCTCGGCCAAGATGTAGAGCACATTCGTGGTGACTCTGGTGACACCTCAACAGATATTGCACAACAGACAGTAGATTCACACATTTCTGCTGGTGTTAGCGCGATTGTTGGAGCTGCATCATCAGGAGTTTCACTCACTGTGATTGATAAAATCTCAAGCGCTGGTATTGTTCAAATTTCACCAGCAAACACCTCTCCAGATCTAACAAGCTATGCAGATGAGGGATATTACTTCCGCACAGCACCATCTGATACTTTCCAAGGAGCAGTTCTTGGTCAACTAATGGCCAAAGAAGGCGCAACAAATGCAGTCTTCTTGAACCTAGATGATGCATATGGAAATGGTCTTGCGAAGTATGGAATTGCTGCATTTAGCGGTACTTCAACACAAATCGTTTACAACCCTCAGGCAGCAGAGTTTTCTGCTGATGTTGCAAAAGCAAAGGCTGCAAAGCCAGATGCTGTTGCAGTAATTGGTTTTGATGAGACAACAAAAATCCTTGCTGAAATGATTAAGCAGGGCGTTGGTCCAGACAAGGTTAAAATTTATCTTGTTGATGGAAACCTCTCATCAGGGGCATACAAGGATCTTCCTGCAGGAATCATGAACGGAGTGAAAGCTACTCTCCCTGGTGTTCTTGCTAGCGATGACCTACAGAGCCGTCTACTAGGTGTAGATCCAGGATTAACTGACTTCTCATATGCTGCAGAATCATATGATGCAGTTATCTTGATAGCCCTAGCAGCTGAGCAAGGTGGCGCAACCGATGGTCAGACCATCCGCGACAACCTCCAGTCTGTATCTTCAGGTGGCACCAAATGCTTCACATACGCCGAATGTAAAGATCTCCTTGCCGATGGCGCGGATATCGATTATGACGGTGTATCTGGAACAATCGAGTTCGATGCTAATGGAGACCCATCGGTAGCAACCATGGGTATCTATGAGTACACCGCTAATGATAAGTACGTCGCTCGTGGCGATGAATTTATTTCAGGCGATGTTCCATCTCAGGAATAATCTGAAGTAAGAAAAACCCCCCACCAAGTTTTGGTGGGGGGTTTTTTATTTTTTAATTACTTAATCACTTCCAAGGGTTCCTAGATAAAGTTCGACAACTTTTGGATCTACAGCAAGGCTTCTGCCACTTCCCTCATAGGCATTTTTGCCTTGATCGAGCACATAACCACGATCGACGATTTGTAGGCAGCGCCGTGCATTCTGTTCCACAATAATTACTGTGACACCAGCTTTATTTATCTTACGGACCAATAAAAACACTTCATCATGCATTACTGGGCTAAGACCAGCGCTTGGCTCATCAAGAAGTAGGACCGAGGGATTCATCATTAGCGCTCGAGCCATAGCAACCATCTGACGTTCACCGCCAGAGAGCGTTCCAGCTTTCTGTCTGCGCCGTTTAGCAAGGGCTGGGAAGAGTTCCATTACATATTCACTGCGCTGTTCAAATGTGTCCATCGCCTGAAAAGCGCCAATCTCTAGATTCTCCTGGATTGTTAGCGATGGGAAGACATTGCTCGCTTGGGGAACATAGCCCACACCAAGCTTGACCAGATTATCTGCGCGCATATTTGTTATCTCCTGGCCGCGCAAGTAAATATTTCCTTCACTTACGGCAACCAGACCGAATAGCGCTTTAAGTAGAGTTGATTTTCCAGCCCCATTTGGGCCGATGATTCCGATCAATTCACCTTCATTTGCATAAAGCTCACATCCATTAAGAATGTTTACTCCAGGAAAATATCCAGCAACGAGGCCTTTAGCGGTGAGAATCTCCTTCATCTCTACCCCTTCTCATCTTCGGATTCATAGAGACTGACATCATGGTGGGAACCCAGATAAGCATCAATAACATCTTTATTACGCATAACTTCATTAGGTCGCCCTTCAGCAACAATCTTTCCTTGGGCCATAACAATTACCCAATCGCTGATATCTCGCACCATATCCATGTCATGTTCAACAAAGAGAATGCTCATACCTTCGTCTCGAAGCGATTTGATGTGACCAAGAAGGGATTGTTTTAATGCTGGATTAACGCCTGCCATTGGTTCATCAAGCATCACCAGCTCAGGATTGACCATCAAGGATCTAGCAACTTCCAGAAGCTTTCGCTGTCCTCCTGAGAGAGCGGCTGCAAAATCATCCTTCTTATCAAGTAATTTGAAACGGTCCAATAATTCTAATGCGCGCTGGGTAACCTCTGCCTCCTGCTTTTTCCAAAGCGGCCTTAAAGGGGAGAAAATAATGGATTCGCCGCGTTGTCTAGTCGCAGCAAGTCTCATGTTATCTAACACCGTTAGTCGGTATAGAGATTTGGTTAGTTGGAAGGTTCTAACCATTCCCAATTTGGCCACCTGCTCCGGACCCTTTCCCGAAATCTCAGTTCCATTGAAAACCCAATTACCTTCTTGGGCTTTATCAAAACAGGTAAGGAGATTGAAGAGCGTTGTCTTTCCAGCCCCATTTGGACCGATTAGGGCTGTAATTGCATGGCGCTGAATCTGTAATTTCTCTACATCGACAGCAGTCAAACCACCAAAGAATCGCTTAACCCCAGTGGCGCTAATTATTGGATCTGGTTTTGCTACTCCAGCAGTTGCGGCAAGATTTGCAAAGAGCTCCCTAGCATCTTTGCCATAATTAGGAGCAGAGTTATGCGCGGGCATCGAGTGCTAACTCCTTTTTATCTCCAAAAATCCCTTGCGGCCTAAATATCATTAGCAGCATAAGGCCAAGACCCACCAACATGAAACGAACCTGACCTACTTGGTTTGCTCCGATTAACCACTCCGGGATAAAGCCGGCCTTAACCGCCTCTCTTAAAGTTTGTTCGATAAATACAAGTAAGAACCAGAAAATAATCGAACCGACTACTGGGGAGAATACTCGCGCTGCCCCGCCAAGAATAAGAACTGTGTAGGCAAAGAATGTGAGAGCCGTGCCGTAATTATCAGGCTGTACCGATTGGCGCGATAGCGCATAGACAGCGCCGGCAAAGGAGCCGATAACACCGCCAAATATGAGAGATTGAATCTTGTAGAGATACACGTTCTTTCCAACGGAACGAACTGCATCTTCATCCTCTCTTATAGCCTTAAGTACACGACCCCATGGTGAGTTAACTAGGAGCCACATCAAAGCTAAAGTCGCAGCAACTAAAAGCCAGCCCGTTATCACAACCCAGAGATCATTTGCGGTAAAGCGCAGTATGGGAGTATCTACCCCTGATGTAAAGGGATTGAGATCAAAGAATTCTTTTCCAAATTTTCCAGTAATTCCATCTGAACCACCCAGGATGTCATTAAATGTGGCTGAACGTGCTACTTGCCGAACAATCTCAGCTGCAGCGATGGTTACGATGGCAAGATAGTCGGCGCGAAGACGCAAGGTCGGTATTCCTAGAATTAGTGCGAAGATGATTGAGGTAAGGATGCTGCAGGCTAGCGCCACCCAAAGGGAGAATTCATAAGAGACTACAAGAACTGCAGTGGTATATGCACCAACGGCAAGGAAACCCGCCTGCCCAAAGTTGAGAAGCCCGGTATAGCCAAAATGCATATTTAAGCCAATAGCAGCAAGTGCAAAAATAATAGTGTTTACACCGATTGCCGCACTCAGCGATTGTTGGATAATAAATAGAAAATCCATTTAACCCACACGATCTTTCTTGCCAAGGATTCCCTGCGGTCTTACAAGCAAGATTAGAATCAAAACTACCAAAGCGCCAACATATTTCAATTCGGTTGGTATTACTAGGGTTGATAGCTGAATAAATATT
Source organism: Actinomycetota bacterium (assembly GCA_041159565.1). Lineage (GTDB taxonomy): Bacteria > Actinomycetota > Actinomycetes > Nanopelagicales > Nanopelagicaceae > MAG-120802. The sequence continues at coordinate 6,121 of JBEAXZ010000038.1, forward strand.
CCCATAATCATTGAGCCAATTACAGCTCCATTTGCAGTTCCCAGTCCACCAAGGGTTACAGCGGCAAAGATCAAAAGGAGCATATCTTGTCCCATTAAGAAACTTACTCCTTGATTTATTGTGATGATAATTCCAGCATAGCCAGCCAGTATTGACCCAAGTATCCATACTGAGCGAATAACTCGCTCTACTTCAACGCCTGATGCTGAAGCCAGTGATGGATTATCGGCTACCGCGCGACTTGCCTTGCCATCTTTGCTCTTTAGTAACCATAGAGTGGCAAGCACTAAAAGTAGAGCGCCAATTGTGGTGGTGATGATTGATTTTGGAGTTATGAAGACATCGCCAAATTGAAGTCCAGCCTGTCCAGCATATTCGGGTAGCTGGCGCGTATCGCCACCAAAAATAAAAAGGTAGAAGTAGCGAATAAATATTGCAAAGCCAATAGAAATTACCAACATTGCAATCAGCCCTGTACCGCGGGCCCTCAGAGGCTTCCAAAGAAGCTTATTCTGGAGATATCCACCAATGAGACCGACCAAGATTAGAGCCAATGGAACGGCAAAGATGACGGGGACTCCAACAATTGCGCTTAAGAAATAAGTTAGAAGGCCGCCAAGTGTTAGTAGTTCACCATGTGCAAAGTTGGTAAGGCCCGTAGTTCCATAAACGAGATTTAAGCCCAGGGCAGCTAGAGCAATAATTAAACCCAGAATGGCGCCATCGGTAATTAGTTGCGCAGTCTGCTCAAAGGTAGATAGCGGTTCAACTCCTTGGCCAATCGGAAAAATAACTTTAAGATCAAAACCCAACATCAAAACATTCACACGTTTTTCATCGAGAGTTCCCTCTGTTAATGCCAGCCCTTCGGGCAACGATGAAACATCCAATTTGACCCAGAAATAGCCAGTATTTGTAACCGGAAAACTCCAATTTCCCTGAGAGTCAGTGGTGGTGCTTCCTAGTTGCGTTGAATCATTACGGATGGTGATTTTCACTCCTGGCACTGGGACCTTTTCACTACTGACTAGAGTTCCAACCAAATTGGTTTCTGCGGCTTTGGCCTGTGGCCCAGAGAAAATAGCGAGGGAAGCTAGAACTAAAAGAAGAAAGATAGCTCTCTTGCTTGAGAGAGTCGCGCTACGGCAATTAAACATCACCTAGACATCAACTCCACTCTATTGTTCTCTCGCCTTGACCTAATAACGTAGGCGAATAGTAGCCAAATGGGTTGAGAAAGGCACTACCCCAGCTTCCTAAACCCTTAGTTCAGCGCCCACTTCACGGTGATAGAGATAGACACTTCTTCTTCCCCTAGATCAATTACCGGAGTTGAGGCATCCTCTGCCTTAGCAACTCCAAGCATTGGGAATGAATATGAAGGGGCAGAGTTTTCTTGTAGTGAAGTAACTTTGCCTAATGAGGTTCCAAGAAGCTTGGCATAGGAAGAAGCTTTAGATTTCGCATCAGCAACAGCAGCAGCTCTAGCCTCCTGCATAGCTGCAGATCCTTTAGAGATAAATGGGGCAATGCCATTAATGGCAACACTTTCATTGCCTGCGTTAACAACAGATTCGACTACTTTTCCAGCGCTCTCAGCTTTTCGAATTACTACCGTAAATGATTGAGTAGCTCGATATCCAACAATTACTGAGCCTTTTTCCTGTGTGTAGTTATATTCTGGATAGACCGAGAGGTTTGAACTCTTAATATCTTTGGAAGC
>JBEAXZ010000039.1:0-7797 GCA_041159565.1 Actinomycetota bacterium
GCTCAGGATTAAGTCTTATTGCATCGCTATGGGCCGCCAATTTTGGGGCAATCTCAGCCTCTATTTCATCGATACGATCATTAGTGTCACTGGAGGATTTGTTGTAAAAAACATTTAAGACCCGGCTCAAGATTTGCCCACTTTTTTCCAGCGCCACAATTGTGTTTTCGAAAGTAATCTCATTTTGCGAAATTATCTCCGCTATCTCCGCCATTTGCTCTTTTGTGCCCGCGTAGAACGCTGGTAGGTAATGCTCTTCATTTATCTGAGCAAAGTGAGGTAGCTCGTAAGGCAAATCTGATTTCAGGAGAAAGGGATTAGAGGTCATTGGCTTCTTTCCTTGATAAACAACTTGGTATTTTCAAATATGATCTCAGCATCGTAATCAAGAGTTGCAACGTGATAACTATTTACAAGCTCTACCCGCTGTTTATGAGAGCTACCGATTTCCTCCATGATGATTTCAGTGTTTGAAACTGGCAGGACATGATCATCAACACTATGGAATAGCAGTACCGGAGTCTTAACAGATTTCAAGCCAGACCTAGCCAGTTTTAGGTATTTATATAGCTCGGCAACACCTTTGAGAGGCAACGCGTCATATCCCCATTCGGTGACTCCAGGTTTTTTAATGTCATCACCAACGGATGCTCTACTTTTTTGCAGTATTGAAATCAGCCATGCAAAGCGAATCTGAATTCCAGGTATGTGAATCATTGGATTAACTAGAATTAGACCAGCAATGCGGGCTTGATTTCGTGCCGCTACATACAAGGAGTTTCCGCATCCCATAGACAGGGCACAAATAAAGATTTTTTCACAACGTCCAGAAAGGTAATCCAATTCCGATTGCAACTTTTCCGGCCATTGCTGCCAAGTAACGTTGTTTAAGTCCTGCCACTTAGTGCCATGACCTGGCATTAGAGGAACTGAAACCGTGTAACCCTCTGCGTTTAAATTATGAGCCCAGGGCCTCATGGATGCTGGCGTTCCGGTGAAGCCATGTACTAAAAGCACTCCTATTTTTCCATTAACGCCCTGACCTTCAGCTCGAAAATCCTTCAGCCATCCTTCTGGCGCTCCTTCTAAACCCATGCCACAACATTAAGGATTAAAAGGGTAAATGTCATTCATCCCCGCTAAATTGAAGTTATGAAGCATTCATGGCAGCCAGCTTTAACTGAAGTCGGTCGCGCCCTGATTGATACAACCTTTGTCGTGGTGGACCTCGAAACCACCGGTGGTTCCCATAAAGACTCTGCAATAACAGAGATTGGAGCTGTGAAGATAAAAGGTGGTGAAATCATTGGAGAGTTTCAAACTTTGGTTAACCCAGAGGTTCCAATTCCAGCGTTCATCACAGTCCTTACCGGGATTACTGAGGCGATGGTGGTTGAAGCCCCCACAATTGGTGAAGCGCTTTTTTCCTTTTTGGAGTTTTCCGGATCCCAAAATGAAACAGTACTGATCGCACACAATGCGCCATTTGATATCGGCTTCTTGAGGGCTGCAACAGAGAAATGTGGTGTCACATGGCCCAGTTTTCAAGTTATTGATACCGCCAAAATTGCCCGATATGTAGTCACCAGAGATGAGGCACCTAATTGCAAACTGGCAACATTGGCACAGTTTTTTGGGGCGCAAACCAGTCCTGATCATCGTGCGCTCTCTGATGCTCGAGCAACTGTTGATGTATTTCATGGAATTTTGGATCGATTAGGTAGCTTTGGGGTTACCACTCTTGACGATTTGAAATCATTCTCAAATCGAATTACCGAATCGCAAAGAAACAAGAGGTCTTTGTCGGAAGGCTTGCCAAGTTCTCCGGGCGTATACATTTTTAAAGATGCGCAGAATGAACCGTTGTATATCGGCACCACGAGAAACCTACGGAATCGAGTTCGTTCCTATTTCACCGCAGCTGAAACCCGTAAGCGCATATTGGACATGATTAGCCTTGCGCAAAAACTGGATTACATTGAAACTCCAACAATACTTGAGGCTGAGATTCGTGAACTCCGATTGATTGCAGAGAAGCAACCCAGATTCAACAGACGTTCAAAATTCCAAGAGAAAGCGGTTTGGGTAAAGCTAACCCAAGAGAGTTTTCCTCGTTTGGTCTCCGTTAGAGGACATCACGATCTGAACGATGATGATGGTTGGTGTGGCCCATTTAATGGTCGAGATGAGGCGAGTCGGGCAATCGAGGCTGTACATGAGGTAACCCAGATACGGCAGTGCTCCCCCAGAATTACCCTGCGATCAATGAAGAGCGCTAGCCCATGCGCGCTCTTTGATATGAAACGATGCGGGGCGCCTTGTGTAGGGAAAGAGTCGAGCGACTCATATTCAACCCATGTCTTAACCACACGAGTTGCTTTACAGCAGAATGCGAATAGGTTGATAGAAACCATCAACGAGCGAATGTTTAATCTTGCCAGCCAGGAGAGATTTGAGGAGGCGGCTGAGTTACGTAACCGACTAAGCGCATTTATTAGAGGTACGGCCAGGGGTCAAAGAATTCGCTCATTAACCAGAGTCTCGGAGTTGATTACCGCATTGCCAACCTCTGTTGGTCAATGGGAGTTTGTATTGATTCGATATGGCAGGTTGTGCGGCAGTGCCAGTGGTGACAGAAAAAATTACAAAGAGGTCGTAGATTCTCTCAAGCTAGTTGGTGAAATAGTTGCACATAGTGAAGAAGTTCTTCCCGCCTCAACTCATGAAGAGGTTGAGGTTCTGTTGCGCTATCTGAATCAGGATGAGATTCGTATAGTCGAAATCTCTGGAGAATGGTCTATGCCAACCTTTGGTTCCGGTTACGCAAGATTAAAACTAGAACGAGTGCGAGAAAGCTCTCAAAACTTAATCTACAAAGAGGATTTTGCTAATTCATTTGATAGATCTGCCCAACGTTCCACAAGTTGAGCTGCAGCACCACTATCGATCGCTTGCTTAGCGAAAACATAACCATTTGCAAGCTGCTGTTCTACGCCTAGATCTAGATCTCCCTTAAAAGCTGCGATCGCAGCGGCGGCGTTAATCAAAATCGCTTCGCGATAGACGTTCTTTGCCCCAGCAAATACCTCTCGAGTGATTGCAGCGTTTTCTTTCGCATCACCACCCTTCAACTGCGCCGCATCAATCCATTCCAAACCGAGGTTTAACGGATCGAATTTCTCTACTCGAATCACTCCTTCATTAATTACGTATACAGTTGTTGGAGCTCCTAAGGAGATCTCATCTAATCCATCATCGCCTCGGAAAACAAAGCCCTGACAGCCTCTTCCAGCTAGTACTTGAGCCACTAGTTCTAGTAGCTCCATCCGAGCAACACCAATAGCTACTGCAGTTGGTTTGGCCGGGTTTGCTAGCGGTCCCAAAATGTTGAAAACTGTTGGAACACCAAGCTCCTTGCGCGCTACTGCTGCATGCTTCATCGCCGGATGAAACACCGGTGCAAATGCAAATCCAATTCCTATTTTGCGAACACACTCTGCGACCCCAGCGGCGTTGAGATTGATATTTACTCCGAGCGCCTCTAAAAGATCTGCGGCCCCGCTCTTTGATGTCGCCGCCCTATTGCCATGTTTTAGAGTTCTAGCACCAGCTGCTGTTGTTACGATTGCAGCTGCGGTCGAAATGTTTATTGTTTGCGCTCCATCGCCGCCGGTGCCAACAATGTCCACACATCTTTCTGGAACGTTGATTAAAGATGCACGTTTGTACATTTCATCAACCAGTGCGGTCACTTCGCTGGGCCGCTCCCCTTTTTCCTTGAGTGATAGTAGAAAGTTTTTGATAATTTCATTTTCGGCAGAACCCGACAAAATCTGCTGCATCGCCCAACCAACCTGGGCTTTGGTTAAATCATTTTTACTGTTAAGGGAATGGAGAATCTCATCCCAATTTGGGATTTGTTGGGACATTTTATTTAGGCAGAGATGCGAGCTTTGCGGAAGATATCGGCAACTGTCTGTGCCAATGTAAATGGATCTATGGGGTGGGTTATAACGCCTTCAGCGCGAGACCAACCAGCCAACCAGGCATCTGATTTTCTACCCACTAAAACAATCACCACTCCGCAGTTGAAGACCTCATCCTTTAGTTGCTTTGCCACCCCGAGACCGCCTTCGGGAACAGCTTCTCCATCAAGAATATAAAGATCTACCTCATTACCTGAATCAACGAAACTACGCAGCGCTGGCGCTGTTGCGAATTCTTTTATTGTGTGTCTTGGAAGATCCCTATCTAATTGTGAACCCAAGGCCTTTTTGACGGTCTCTCGAACCGATGAGTCATCGGAATAAACTGCGATTTTTAGGCTCGAAACCAGAGATTGGGTCATAGGCGCAAGTCTAATCAAAATACCCATCCCATCGCCCTTTTGCGGAGGGGAGTTACCGTGACCTCTGCGTGATGAGTTTCACCGCGACAACTGAGTTAAAAGGGCTCCCGGCCATGGGAAAAGCCCGATTTTCGGGAATAATCACGCCCATGAGCAGCGCCGTAGTAACACCACCAAAGGTGAATCGCCCCAATGTTGTCGCTGTAGGAACCATTGTCTGGCTGGCAAGTGAGTTGATGTTTTTCGCTGCGCTCTTTGCAATGTATTTCACTACTAGAGCTGTGCAAGGTCCGGAAAAATGGGCTGAGGGCGTCGAATTTTTGAATATTCCATTCTCCGCTTTAAACACAACAGTTTTGGTTTTATCCTCTGTTACCTGTCAGTTTGGGGTATTCGCTGCAGAGCGTTTTCAAAATGCACGGACTGGAGCGCTTTGGCAGTTATCAAAATGGGGAATGCGGGAATGGTTCGCTCTAACTTTTGCTATGGGAGCTTTCTTTATTGGGGGCCAGGTTTTTGAGTATGCCGAGTTGGTGCATGAAGGCCTGACTTTATCCTCCTCACCTTACGGATCCGTTTTCTATCTAGCTACTGGTTTTCACGGACTACATGTAACTGGTGGCTTAATTGCATTCTTGATTGTGATGATTCGCGTCTCAAAGGCTCGTCGCTTTGGACATTCTCAAGCCACAACCGCAATCGTGGTGTCCTACTACTGGCACTTTGTTGACATTGTTTGGATTGCTTTGTTTTCAGCGATTTATTTGGTGCAGTAAGAAGAATAGGAATATTTGAAAATGGGTTTTATCTCTAAGTATCGACGCCATAGATTCGCTGGCCCACTTCTTCTTCTAGCTGGATTACTTTTCGTCGGTTTTGGTTACACCGTTGCACAAGCTGCATCAGAGGAAGTTGCATTAACTTCATCAGACAAAGCAACTTTAATTGCGGAAGGCAAAGAGATCTTTGCCCGCGGTTGTTCTTCATGTCACGGCCTTAACGCAGAGGGCGCCGGGATTGCACCATCTCTAATCGGTGTAGGAGCTGCTTCAGTTGATTTTCAAGTAGCGACGGGTCGTATGCCTATGGCTGATATGAGCCAACAAGCTATGCGAAAAGAGCCGCTCTATAACGAGGAAGAGACCGCTGCATTGGCTGCATATGTTGCATCACTTGCACCTGGTCCTGCTGCTGTCACAAATGAAGAGCTAGCTTGGGAAAGAAGTGGCGACACTGCAGAAGGTGGCGAGTTATTCCGTAACAACTGCGCAATGTGCCACAACCTAGCTGGTCAAGGTGGCGCACTTACTCAAGGCAAGTACGCCCCAACAGTTATGGGCGTGGAGCCAAAACATATTTATGAGGCGATGTTAACTGGCCCTCAAGCGATGCCGGTTTTCTCCGATGCAACAATCACTCCCGAGGAAAAACTTTCCATCATTAAATGGATCAAACATGCTGAGAATGAACCAGCTCTAGGCGGTGCCGCTTTGGGTCGCGTCGGTCCAGTGACTGAAGGTTTGTTGGCCTGGACCCTAGGGTTGGGCTTACTAATTGGTATCGCTGTTTGGCTAACTACGAAGGCGCGATAAAAGATGAGTAATGAAATTGCACCCTTAACCGATCCAGGTTTACCAGAGCATGTTCATCGCAAAGCCGATGTTGATCCAATGGCCGCCAAGAGGGCGGAGCGCCAAGTTGGAATACTGTTCCTTCTCTCGGTGCTTGGCACTCTCCTATTTGTTTTCTCTTATGTAGGAATCGATGAAGATGCTTTCATCTTTGTACCAATCATGGGAAACACCAACGCTCATCAATTGTTCTTGGGGCTTGGCTTGGCGATGTCACTCTTCTTCATTGGCATGGCAGCGGTTCACTGGGCAAAAACTTTGATGCCAGATCATGAAGTAATTGATATCCGCAAAGAACAACGCTCTAAAGATGAAGATCGCGCCGCATTCGTGGCGACAGTAAAGGAACGGGGCGGTGAAGCAGGTTTAGGTCGTCGGCCATTTATAAAGCGCACTATGGGATTGGCACTTGGTTTAGTTGGCATCTCTCCAATCCTCCTTCTTCGCGACCTGGGTCCACTGCCAGAGGATGAACTCAATAAAACTAATTGGAAAGCAGGCACCCGCCTAGTTACCGATCCAGGAGATAGACCGATTAAGCCTTCTGATCTCGAAGTTGGCGGTGTCGTTCAGGTTCAACCTGAATTCCCGCTAGGCAAAGAACGTCATTTAGATGACATCGCGAAGGATTCCGTTCTATTGATCCGCGTTAGGCCTGAGGAGTTCAACTTAGATCCTGAGAGACTGTCTTGGACCTATGAAGGAATAATTGCTTTCTCCAAGATCTGCTCTCATATGGGTTGCGCGGTAGCTCTATATGAACAAACTACAAAGCACCTTCTCTGTCCATGTCATCAATCCACCTTTGATGTCACCAGAGCTGCAAAGGTTATCTTTGGACCAGCGGCCCGACCTTTGCCACAATTAGCTATTACCGTTGACTCTGAAGGTTATTTGGTTGCACAAGCACCATTTAATGAGGCGGTAGGACCAAGTTTCTGGGGGCGTGATTCACAATGAGTGCACGTGAACGTGTAGCGGGTCAGGTAGCAAATTACGTTGATGAGCGCACTGGCGCGGCTAAATGGTTGAAGAAGACAGTTTCAAAGGTATTCCCCGATCACTGGTCCTTCATGCTTGGTGAGATTGTTCTTTACTCATTCATCATTCTTCTGCTATCAGGAACATTTCTAACTTTTTGGTTTGACCCTTCAATGAGAGAGGTCGAGTACGAAGGCTCATATGAGCCGCTTTCCGGTTTGAAGATGTCTGCTGCATACGCATCGACCTTGCACATCTCTTTTGATGTACGTGGTGGTTTACTAATGCGTCAGATTCATCACTGGGCTGCATTGATCTTTATGGCGGCAATGGTGGCTCACCTAATGCGCGTCTTCTTTACTGGAGCATTCCGTAAACCACGTGAGTTCAACTGGATTATCGGAGTTGGTCTTTTAACACTTGGTATTGTCGAAGGATTCTTGGGATATTCACTTCCAGATGATCTTCTCTCCGGAACTGGTATCCGTATCGCCGAGGCTATTATTCAAGCAATTCCGGTAGTGGGTTCATACCTTTCATACTTTGCTTTCGGTGGAGCTTTCCCAGGGGAAATGTTCATTCAACGCATTTACGTTGTTCACATTCTTCTTATTCCAGGAATCTTCCTGGCTTTAATTACTGTGCACTTGATGTTGGTTTGGTACCAGAAACACACCCAGTATCCAGGTCCTGGAAGAACTGAAAAGAATGTTGTCGGCTATCCATTAATGCCGGTTTACATGGCCAAGGCGGGCGGTTTCTTCTTTATCGTATTTGGCGTAACCGCGTTCTTGGGTGCTGTAGCGTCAATCAATCCAATTTGGATCTATGGCCCTT
>JBEAXZ010000040.1:0-7771 GCA_041159565.1 Actinomycetota bacterium
AAAGACACCAATAACCTGATCTCTTCTTAATTTGGGCTCTAATACGCGGTTAGCTTGATTGATTATGTAGGTGACATCATCTGCTGTCGCTAATGGCTCTTCGCGACTTTCATTGTAATCAGTATCAGTTGTTCCGACGATCCACTTATCTCCCCAGGGAATAATGAACAACACCGATACATCTGTCTTAATGATGACCCCCGATTCAGATTTGATGGCATCCCCCGGCACAACGATGTGAGCACCCTTTGACATGCGAACCGCATAGCCAGGCTTGAGACCAAACTTTTCATAAAGCGGATCAGTCCAAACCCCTGCCGCCATAATGGTCGCTTTAGCTTTGACTTCAATAATCTCGTCGCTATCTAGATCTCTAACTTTTGCACCAACAATACTTTTGCCCTGTTTTATCAACTCTTGGCAACTTGTGCGGGTTGTTATCACCGCTCCATATTTGGCTGCGGTTCTAGCAATCGTCATCGTATGGCGAGCATCATCAACTTGAGCATCAAAGTATTGGAAGCCACCCGTGACTACATCTAGTCGCAGTGAAGGCGCTATCTCACTAATTCTCTTCTGAGATAGATGCTTATGCCACGGCAATGCCCTTTTGAAACCACGTAACGCGTCATAAAGCGCCATACCTGCACCAACATAAGTGCGTTCTTTGAATTTCTCCTGAAGTGGATAGAGAAATGAAACTGGTTTAACTAGATGCGGAGAAAGGGTGCTGACCATGAGCTCGCGTTCATTTAATGCTTCCCGAACCAGCTTGAAGTCGTACTGCTCTAAATAGCGAAGACCGCCATGAATTAGTTTGGATGATTTAGAGGATGTTCCGGAGGCAAAATCTGAGTTTTCAACTAATGCGACGCGCAAGCCACGAGAGGCTGCATCTAAAGCAATCCCCGCTCCATTGATTCCGCCGCCAACAACAAGAATGTCAAAATCGGTACTAGCCAAATCGCGCATCGCCCGTTGGCGTTGCTGATTATTAAGGCTCGAATTTGAAAGCGGCACAGGCTTAGGATACGGCTTATGTCTTATATAGGCTCACTCGACCAGGGAACCTCTAGTACCCGATTTATAGTCTTTGATGATTCCGGAAAGATCGTCGGTCAGCATCAATTGGAGCACACACAAATCCTGCCGCAGGCTGGCTGGGTCGAACATGATGCCGCAGAAATCTGGCAACGCACCCAAGATGTAATTGCTGGTGCGCTAAAGGCGGCCCGTATCTCAGGTGCGGAATTGTCGGCGATTGGTATTACCAACCAACGAGAAACTACCGTTATCTGGGACAAGCAAACTGGGGAACCTTTGGCCAACGCGATTGTTTGGCAGGACACTAGAACCACAGATTTCTTAAACTCGATTCCCAATGAGAAGCAATTACTGATCACCCACAAGACCGGTTTGGCAATTGCTCCCTACTTCTCAGGCAGCAAGATTAATTGGTTACTAAATAATGTCCCAGCGGTCCAAGAAGCCGTGAAAAGTGAGCGTGCCCTGGTTGGCACAATTGATAGCTGGCTACTGTGGAATCTTTCCGGCGGTGCACGTGGCGGAGTTCACTTTACTGATGTAACTAACGCCAGCCGAACCTTGCTGATGAATTTGGAAAGCTTGGAGTGGGATCAAGAGCTGCTGGATATCTTCGGGGTCCCTCGTTCAATTTTGCCGCAGATTAAATCCTCATCAGAGGTCTATGCGACCACAGACCCAGCTGGACCAGTTGGATCCGCCATTCCAATCGCTGGAATTTTGGGTGATCAACAAGCAGCGATGGTGGGTCAGGCCTGCTTTGAAAGAGGCGAATCAAAAACCACCTATGGAACAGGCAACTTCGCTCTATTAAATACTGGCACTGAAATTGTTAGATCTAAAAATGGTTTGTTGACGACTGTTTGTTTTAAGTTTGGCAATGAACCGGCGTATTACGCACTAGAGGGCTCGGTTGCCGTTACCGGTTCCGCTATTCAATGGTTAAGGGATCAACTACAAATAATTTCGACCGCTCCCGATATTGAACCACTTGCTAAATCAGTTGCAGATAATGGCGGGGTTTACTTTGTCCCAGCTTTCTCCGGCTTGTTTGCTCCCTATTGGCGCAACGATGCGCGTGGTGTGGTTGTTGGATTAACTCGCGCCGCAACTAAAGCCCACCTGGCCCGAGCCGCTCTGGAAGCCATCTGTTATCAAACTCGAGATGTATTGGATGCGATGTCAGCAGATAGCGGAGTAAAACTTCCTGAAATGCGGGTCGATGGCGGCATTACCGCTAACTCACTTTGCATGCAGATGCAGGCAGACATCATGGGGGTTGGTGTAGTCAGGCCACTGATTATTGAAACGACAGCATTAGGCGCGGCTTACGCAGCAGGATTGGCGGTTGGCGTTTTCAAAGATACCTCAGAGTTGAAAGCTAAATGGCAAGAAGGAATGAGATGGAACGCCGATTTAAATAGCCAATTGGCAACCACGGGATATCAACTCTGGAAGAAAGCTATTTCTAGAACCCTAGATTGGTTGCAGTAAAGCTAAACCGCCTTTATTTTTAACAAGAGAGCGTTTTCGGGGCGCAAAATTGGGGCCGGTAGGCCTACCTCTTCTAATGCTGCGCCTGTCAATACCGCTCCCGAGTTCAACCAATCCGGTGCAGATATAGCCATGAACTGCGCCGCTCCAGCATCGTTAATAACACTTATTTGATACTTTTGTTTTGCATTCAAGCCTCGGAAAAACAATTTGGGTGCATGAGAAGCAACAATCGGTTGAAGTTGAACGTAGGAGAAAATACCTTCAGATTTCTGTTCATCAACTACACCAAAGAGATAGTGTGAAGGATCTGGATAATCCATGCGAATCATCTCGCCGGAATGCAAAAGATTTCTTTCTCTCTTATAAAGCGCAATCCAACTCTTTAACGCTTTCAAATCCTCCTGGTTCAATGCGGTTAAATCACGTTCGAGTCCAGCATGACCGAAAAGTGCAGTTGCCGCTCTAAAGTTTAAAGAGAGATCCCGTCCAGTCTGGTGTCCAGGGTTGGAGCCTATGTGGGTACCTAATAGCTCTGGTGGAATGAACTGCATCGTCCAACGTTGCATACGTTGTCTCTCGAGTGCATCGTTGTTGTCACTAGTCCAAAAACGATCTACCAAATCAATAATTCCAAGATCAATTCGGGCACCGCCAGAGGCGCAAGACTCAATCTCTAATCCCGGATGCCGTTTTTTCAACTCAGCAAACAATCTATACAAGCTTTTTGTCTGTCTTCTAACCGCTGGATATCCAGCAGAACCAGCATCCACCAGGGTGCGATTGTGATCCCACTTGATATAAGAGATCGGATACTCAGAGAGAATCTTGCTGGTTTGCTCAAGAATATGATTGAAGACATCTGGTTTTGATAGATCCAGGACTAACTCATGACGCCAGGTTGGCGGAACTCGTCCAGCGACACTCAAAATCCAATCGGGGTGGTTTCGATATAGATCGGAATCGGGATTGACCATCTCGCCTTCAAACCAAAGTCCAAACTCCATCCCTTTGCCAACAACATAGTTAGTAATTGAACCTAAGCCATTAGGCCACGCATCTTTACTTACAATCCAATCACCAAGTCCGGCGCGATCATTTCTACGCGAGCCAAACCAGCCATCATCCAGGACAACCCGCTCTACCCCGATTTCTGCAGCGATATCAACGAGTTGGCGAATCTTGGCTTCGTTGTGGTCAAAGTAAACCGCCTCCCACATATTTAGCGTTAACGGGCGCGGTTTTTTTGGATGAACACTGCGAGCTCTTAAATGCTGGTGCAGAGTATTTGCTAAACCATCTAAACCTTTGTTTGAGTACCAGGCAAAGAACTCGGGCGCGATGTACTCCTCGCCGGTTTTCAAAATTACCTCACCAGGCAACAAAACTTCTGCGGCCCCGATGCTTTGCACACCTTCGTAATTTTTTTCAACACAGTACTGAACATCGCCACTCCAAGCCAAAGAAACCGCCCAGGCCTGACCATGCGCGAAATTGGTCTCTGCCTCTAAAGCTATTTGGCCAATTGTGTAATTGTGACCGCTTCGTCCTTCATGAGAATCCCGCACCCATCTTCCAATCTGGATATCTCTACGTTGGGGGTTTCTCTCGTTGGACCAACGACCAGCAAAATCCAAGGTTTGCACCGCTTTATCGCTGAGCGGCAACCAATAGAAAAGTTCATTTAATGTGTAATCAGCGCCATGATTTACCAGCTTCAATACGGATTTCAAGACACCACATTTATCAAGTAGACCAGAAAGTTCTATAGTCAATTGCGCATCAGAGTCATTTAATGTTGCGCGAAAAGAATTATTGGTACTCTCCAATTTAGTTACAGAAAATCTAGTTGACCAGTTTTGGCCAGCGCGATGACCAGAGATTGTTGGGTATCCCAACCAACCACGAGAATGCTCTCGCATCACTCCTGGATGTTGAACAGCATCAAAATCGCTGTGTGCTACAGATCTAGAAAAGGGGATACTTTCAAATCCGCCCTCAATGCTGGCGCCCCAATACCGCACCGCTAAAGCACCATCGATTACCTCTAGAAAGATATCGACTCCACCATTGGAGAGATGAGCCGTAGCAGACATGCAGGTAGAGTAATACTCATTATGGCGACAAAGAAATTAGGCGCAGGGGTCACGCGCACAGATCGCACCTTGATGGATGGTCGCACAATTCGTTATTACGACACCAAAGGCCAAGTTCGAGAAGCTATTGATGAGAGACCGGTAGAAGAACAACCTCAGATCGGTGAGATGCGTCTAGACCCATTAAATAATGAATGGGTTGTTATTGCTGCGCATAGACAGGGTCGTATCTTTTTACCGCCAAAGGAGTTAAATCCACTAGCGCCAAGTCGCCCTGGCTTTTTGACTGAAATTCCCGAGAGTGATTATGAGGTAGTTGTATTTGATAACCGCTCCCCCTCATTGCGACCACCAGAGTCCGAATTTTCGGCACCTGAAAATCCAGATTTTTCAGCGTCAGCAATTCCAGCAGCCGGAAAATGTGAAGTGGTTTGTTACACCTCAGATTATGACTCTTCCTTCAAGGATTTATCTCATCACCAAATCCGTACTGTTTTAGAGGCCTGGCGTGATCGCACCTCTGAGCTTTCGGAGTTGCCATACATTCAACATATCGCCCCCTTTGAAAACCGTGGCGAAGAGGTTGGCGTTACTTTGAATCATCCTCACGGTCAGATTTATGCTTACTCATACCTGCCTCCTAAAACCGCTCGTATGCTTGAAGTAGCGCAATCGCATCTTGCAAAGACTGGTCAGGTTCTGCTTGATGACATCGTCGCACGAGAGATTTCTGATGGATCTCGTGTTATTGCAAAAAATGTACATTGGATTGCATATGTACCTTACGCATCACGTTACCCATTTGAAATTCATATCGCCCCACTGAGTAGCGTTGCCGATTTGGTGGCTTTGAGTGAAGAGCAATGCAACTCTTTTGCGCCGATTGCTAAAGAGGTTTTGCAAAGACTTGATGGCGTTTTTGGCGTGACCATGCCTTACATCGCGTCATGGCATCAAGCCCCGGTTCATGAGGGTCGTGATGCGCTGCGTCTGCATTGGCAGATTCAAAGCATTAGACGCGCACCCGGAAAACTTAAGTATTTAGCCGGTTCTGAATCTGCTTTTGGCGCTTTTATGATGGATTTGAAACCAGAACAATCCGCCCAACAACTGCGGGATGTAACTCTCTAATTATGGAGATGGCACAAGCCTTTGAAAGAAGTTTTGGCACTAAACCAGAGGTAATAGCGCAAGCACCGGGTCGAGTAAATCTGATTGGCGAACACATTGATTACAGCCAAGGCTTCGTTCTCCCTTTTGCTATTGATGCTGTTACCAAATCCGCCATTAGAAAAAGAGATGATGAACAAATTCGGATTGTTTCAGCCCAGCACCCCCAGGAGATGATTCACAGTTCGATTTCAGAGCTCCGAGAAAAAGGTGGAGAGGGTTGGTCGCGCTACGTTCTAGGAGTTCTATGGGCATTAGAAATTAAAAATGGCCTGGATTTATATGTAGATGGCAGGGTTCCGCTCGGCGCTGGGCTCTCCTCATCGGCAGCTCTAGAGTGCAGCGTTGCAACCGCCTTAAATCACTTATTTGAACTTGGTAAACCCTCAACTGAATTAGCACAGTTGACCCAACGTGCCGAGAATCAATATGTCGGAGTTCCCTGTGGCATCATGGATCAATCTGTTTCCTTGATGGCAAAGAGTGGGTATGCGCTTCTGCTTGATTGTCGAGATCTTTCAACACAACACATTCCCGTTGATTTTGCAGGAGCTGGACTACGCCTATTAATTGTCGATACTAAAGCGCACCATGCACTAATAGACGGTGGTTATGCAGAGCGGCGCGCTTCTTGTGAATCGGCTGCAGCCAAGCTTGGAGTGGCATCTATGCGAGAACTTGAGATGCAGCAGTTAGAAAGAGAACAAAACAAATTAACCAGAGTAGAGTTTCAACGAGCCAGACATGCGGTGTCAGAAATTGCCCGTGTTTTAAGTGCGGTTGAAAGATTGCGTGCCAAGCAATTTTTAGAGTTTGGCGAACTGCTTAATCAATCCCATATTTCTCTGCGGGATGATTACACAGTCTCATGTCCTGAATTAAATCTTGTAGTGGATACCGCTAACGCCAATGGAGCCCTTGGTGCCCGTATGGTTGGCGGAGGATTTGGTGGCAGCGCCATAGCACTTATAAAAGAGGAAGATACCGGAAAGATCTCTCTTGCTATCGAGAAAGCTTTTGCAGATGCAGGTTACCAAGCCCCAAGATTTTTTGATTCTTTGCCCAGCGATGGAGCTAAAGTAATTAGCTAACTGGAGTTACAGAAATTACTTCTACTCCGCCAATTGCACTTAGTACATTCACTAAATCCTGCGGATCATTTCCGGGAAATGCCACGGTGATGTCATCGATGCCTCGGCCGCCTTCGGAGGAGAGAACAACCAAGCCGCGGATATCTCCGCCGGCAAAACCAATAGCTGAAGCGACCGCTCCAAGTGAACCGGGACGATCAGGGAGAGCTACGCGAATTCGGACCATTGCCATGGGAGTGAGTCTAAATGAAAAGCTCCCTGACTTGGACTCGAACCAAGAACCTGCCGGTTAACAGCCGGCTGCTCTGCCGATTGAGCTATCAGGGATCGGCTTACAGCGCGCAACTCTAGACCAAGGTTTCTGAAAGCGAGAAATTAAGCCAGACCCTCGCCCAACGCCATTTCCTTGAGATTTCTACGCTTGCTCTCCATGGCGACCAGATCGGTGAAGATTCGGTTGTATTCCGCCTCATTTTCTACCGGGTTTAACCGCTGCAAAGAGGACTTAACCTCTGCGATGGAGCGGCTTAGAGCCACTTCATTTAGCCGGGCGCAGATACTGGTGACATAGCGATCTGAGATCTCACCATCGGTCCGTATTGGCTCGACCGTTAACTCGGTAATGAAAGATTTCAACTCCTCTGATTCTGTGGTTGATATATCAACTGGTGCAAAATCATTTTGGGTATCTATGAACTCGCGTAACTTAATGTAGGCAGGATGTGAAAAAGCATTAGCCTCCAACTCCCGCCAATTTCTCATCAAAGCAGGCATCTGCAAGCGCACCTTTAATACCTCTCGCTCCAACATTAGCCTGGGTTCATTTGGATCTGGTCGCCAGTTACTTGCGACAGCGCTTTCGGCCGTGCTCTTTAT
>JBEAXZ010000041.1:0-7736 GCA_041159565.1 Actinomycetota bacterium
TGGGAAAAGATTGGCGCGGAATTAGTTAAGGAAGTTGCCAAGAAGACCGATGATGTTGCCGGTGATGGAACTACTACCGCAACTGTTTTGGCTCAAGCACTCGTTCGCGAAGGTCTGCGCAACGTAGCTGCCGGTTCAAATCCAATGGCACTTAAGAAAGGCATTGAGAAAGCTGTTGACGCGATCTCTGCCGAACTTTCTGCAATGGCAAAACCAGTGGAAACCAAAGAACAGATTTCAGCTACCGCATCTATCTCTGCTGCTGACTCGACAATCGGTGAGATGATCGCAGAGGCGATGGACAAGGTTGGCAAAGAAGGGGTTATCACCGTTGAGGAGAGCAACACCTTTGGTCTCGAACTAGAGCTAACTGAAGGCATGCGTTTTGATAAGGGTTATATCTCTCCTTACATGGTGACTGATACCGAGCGTATGGAGGCGGTTTTGGAGGATGCATATGTTTTGATCTGCAACTCCAAGATTTCAAACATTAAAGATCTAGTTCCAATTTTGGAAAAGGTAATGCAGGCTGGAAAGCCACTAGCAATCATCGCTGAAGATGTTGAGGGCGAGGCGCTTGCAACACTTGTTGTAAACAAGATCCGTGGCACCTTCCGTTCCGCAGCTGTTAAAGCTCCAGGATTTGGTGATCGCCGCAAAGCGATGTTGCAGGATATTGCGATCTTGACCGGCGGAACCGTTATCTCCGAAGAGGTTGGCCTAAAGCTTGATGCCGCAACACTTGATCTTCTAGGCAAAGCCCGCAAGGTTGTAATCACAAAGGATGAAACCACAATCGTAGAGGGCGCTGGCGATGATGAAATGATCAAGGGCCGCGTCAATCAGATCCGTGCTGAGATTGAAAAGACCGACTCTGATTACGATCGTGAAAAGCTACAAGAGCGTCTTGCCAAGCTCGCAGGTGGTGTTGCAGTTATCAAGGCCGGTGCAGCTACCGAGGTAGAACTCAAAGAGCGTAAGCACCGTATTGAAGATGCGGTTCGTAACGCAAAAGCCGCGGTAGAAGAGGGAATTGTTTCCGGCGGTGGCGTTGCACTACTTCAGGCATCAAAGAAAGCATTTGAAAAGTTGAAGCTTTCTGGTGATGAAGCAACCGGTGCAAAGATTGTTGAGTTTGCGGTCGAAGCACCTTTGAAGCAAATTGCAATCAATGCTGGACTTGAAGGTGGAGTTATCGTTGAAAAGGTACGTCACCTCGAAGCCGGTCACGGTTTAAATGCTGCAACAGGTGAGTACGTAGACATGATCAAATCTGGCATCATCGATCCAGCAAAGGTCACACGCTCTGCACTACAAAACGCTGCTTCAATCGCAGCGCTATTCCTCACCACTGAGGCGGTTATTGCTGATAAGCCAGAACCTAAGTCTGCGATGCCAGCGGCACCAGGTGGAGATATGGATTTCTAAAGCAGTAGACTTCTTCTATGTCCCGCGCGACCAAGAAGAGTTCAGGTAATTCAAAGAAAGTCGGCGGCGTTGATCCATTCGACGCCGCCGATTTTGCGCGCTTAGCGGCTCTAGAAGATGCCAAAAATGAAAAGTATGTCGGCACATTAATTTCGATTGATTCAGATGATGATCATGTTGCAACTTATTTGTTTGAGGCGTTTCTACCTGGTTATGTTGGTTGGCGTTGGGCGGTCACAGTTGCCAAAGTTGATGCTGACAGCAACGCAACAATCTGCGATGTAGTCCTATTGCCGGGCAGCGAAGCCTTACTCGCTCCAGAGTGGATTCCTTACAGCAGCCGTATTACCGCTGAGGATGTTGGCGTTGGCACCATCGTTCCAACTGCTCCTGATGATCCGCGTTTGGTTCCGACCAATAATGTTTTGCCATCTGATGAAGAGTTAGATCTACATGAGTTATTTGAACTAGGTGCCGGACGGGTACGTGTACTTTCCATTGAAGGTCGCGATCAAGCCGCGAAACGTTGGATTGAAGGAGACCGTGGACCTAACGCGCCAATCGCTCAATTCGCACCCAAGAACTGCGGTAGCTGTGGTTTTTATCTGCCAATCGCAGGCTCATTTCGCCAAGCCTTTGGCGTTTGCGCAAACGCAATCTCACCTGAAGATGCCCGGGTAGTCTCGGTAAATCATGGATGCGGCGCGCATTCAGAGGCGATAAACTAATCCTCTGTCCGCAAACCGCGGCGCACACGACACCGAAACCTTGTATAAAGGATTTAACTATCTAGGAGGAACCCGTCATGCCAGTTGGACGCGTTAAATGGTTTAGCCTCGAAAAAGGTTTTGGATTTATCTCCTCAGATGAGGGCGAAGATGTTTATCTTGCGGCATCGGCTTTGCCAGAAGGTGTAACCACTGTAAAGCCAGGCACCAAGCTCGAGTTTGGTGTTGCTGAAGGACGTAAAGGTCCACAAGCTCTTTCTGTTCGCATCATTGATGCACCCCCATCACTTGCCAACTCCAAAGCCGGAGCCGAGGATCTTGCGGTAATTATTGAGGAGTCAATCAAAATGTTGGATCGTGTTGGAAATGGTCTGCGTCATGGACGTTTTCCAAATGAGGCTGAAGCATCTCGTGTTGCTAAGGTCTTGCGTGGAATCGCTCAGGAAATCGAAGGTTAATTACTTCTCTTCCCGTTTTGCTCTGCGCTTTGTGTATTGAATTCCAATAAAGCCCAGAACAATTCCTAATAAACAGGTCAGGATTATCTTGGCTACCGCATTTACGATAATCGCGATAATTAAAGCGATGGTCCACAAAACGATTCCGGCGATGATTACTGGTACCGCACTCCGCATACCTGAAATCATACTAGAATTGCGTAATGGGAACATTGCGATCATTTAAACATCGCAACTTCCGAATCCTTTTCTCAGCAAACTTCATCTCAAACATCGGCACCTGGGCCCAAGGTGTTGCGCAGGCCTGGCTGATTCTTGAGCTCACAGATAGCGGTTCATATCTTGGCATCGTGACCGCCTTACAGTTTGCCCCGATTCTGTTCTTTAGTATTTCTGGTGGAAAGATTGCTGATAAATTCAATAAGAGAAAAGTTTTGATGTTCACCAACTTAACTGGTGGACTTTCTGCACTTTCTGTTGGGTTCTTAGTCTTAACTAACAACATTCAAATTTGGCATGTGATGTTTTTTGCCTTCACCTTGGGCATGGGTAACGCAATTGATGCCCCGGTACGTCAGAGTTTTAATATCGAGGTGGTCGGTAAAGATGATCTACCAAATGCGGTGGGCTTGAACTCCGCTAATTTCAATACCGGTCGACTCTTAGGCCCGGGTCTATCTGGGCTTTTAATCGCAGCCTATGGCACCGGAGTTTCCTTTATTTTGAACGGTATCTCCTACTTAATTGTGATCATTGCATTATTAAACATTCGAGAAGCAGATTTGTTTATTGAAAAACGAAATTCAACCTCGACCAAGGTGCGTGAGGCGATGCGTTATGTTGCCGCTCGACCAGACATTTTGGCGGTAATGATTACCGTGTTTTTTGCTACCAGCTTTGGACTCAACTTCAATATCTTCAACACAATGATGGCGACTCAAGTTTTTGATAAGAGCGCTGCTGAATATGGAGCGTTGGGTAGCATCTTGGCGATTGGTTCACTTTCCGGTGCCATTATCTCTGCCCGGCTTGAGAAAAAACGTGGCCCCAGGTTTGTTATGAAAGGCTCCATGATCTTTAGCGCATTACTTGTCATCGGAGCATTTGCTCCTTCATATTTGGTTTATGCAATCTTCCTGCCATTTATCGGAGGTGTTGCACTACTTACCTTCATTGGTGCAAACACAATGGTGCAGATGCGAACCGACTCACAGATCCGTGGTCGTGTAATGGGAATTTATTTGACCGTTTTTCTTGGTGGCACTCCAATTGTTTCACCATTTATCGGTTGGATGACTCAGGAAATTGGAACTAGGCCAACAATTGCAATCTGTGGCTCAATCTCATTGCTAGCCGCCTTAATTACCTACACCCAGTTTCATGACAAAGGTGATGCGCCAGAAAGCGTTGCAGTGGCAGATGTATTAGAGCCCACTTACGAGGACAAAAAAGACTAGGCTGAAAAGAATCGCCAGAGTCACGATTCTGCGGGTTTTATAGTTCATTTAAGCGGCCGCCTTTTTGGAGTGGTTATGTGAAGGTACCAATATGACAATAATAAATGCCAATCCCACTAAGACCGGTACCAGTAGGAATCCATTAACAATCCCAAACTCATCGGCTAAAAATCCAAGGAATAAAGGGGATAGGCCGATAGCGATTCCAGCGCTGTAACTGGATTTACCCATGGCTAGATCTGGTTTGTCTGGGGCAAAGGAGAGCAGGCGCAGAGAACTCAATGCAAACTGCATTGAAGTTCCTAAACCAACAACAAATAAAGCTATGAATGAGGTAACCGCTATCTCAGATGTCCAGAACACCATAAACCCAAAACCTTGTAGAGCAATAATTCCCTTTAAACGGTTATCTATGCCTAGAGCGGGAAATATATAGGTACCAAACCATCTTCCGAACATCATTCCTAATGGGAAAGCAAGTACCAATGTAGTAGCGGTGGCAGCCGATAAACCGGTTTTCTCGCGCAGTAAGGCAGCGCCCCAAAAAGCGATGGCAAACTCGGCAGCTATAGTGAATAACAAGCCGGTCCAACTCAACCAATACTTAATCGAGAGTGAACCTTTTTGTTTTCCATCCTCATCTGGAATGTGTTCCGGATTGTGTTGTCTGCCGAGCAAAAGATAAAGCATTATGGCAAAAGGTAAGGAAAGTAATAAACCAAGACGCCAACTAAATTGAGTACCAGCAATCATGCCAACAATGAAATTACCTAACAATACAAAGAATGAATTGACACCGTTGGCTTGAGATACGGCGCGAGCAGAGTTTTCTTTGTAGTGCGCAGATAGGTAAGTAAATGAATTATTGACCGTCATGGACAAACCAATTCCAGCTATCAAGATAGCGGTAATGGTTTGCCAAGCATCTGGCAGAATTATGAAAGCAAGCGCACCAATATTGAAGATTGTTAAGCCCAGCCAAATACTGCGATAACGACCAAATTTATGGACAACTGTGGAGTTCAGATACCCGGCAATAATCGAGGCGAGGCCAAGTGCAGTGCCATGTAATCCAGCAACAGCCGCGGAGACTCCTTGATCAGCCTGCAATAGCGGCAGGGCCGGGCCAAAGCCACCCATAAATATGCCAAAAACACCGGTTTGTAACGCGAGTAACCAGAAGACCTGGTCCCGCTGATATTTGGTTGAGTTCAAAGCTTTGCGGTTACTTCTTCAGATTTTCTACAACAAACTCGATGCATTTGGTTAATGCTTCGATGTCGCTGGGCTCAATAGCAGGGAACATTCCAATACGTAGCTGGTTCTTTCCGAGCTTTCGGTATGGCTCAGTGTCTACGATTCCATTTGCGCGCAGTACCTTTGCAATCTCAAGTGCATCGATTCCATCTTCAAAATTAATTGTGGCAACCACGTTGGAGCGCATCGCAGCATCTGTAACAAATGGGGTTGTGTAGGAGGTTTTCTCGGCCCAGCCATAAATGATCTCAGCCGATTTCTTGGAACGCCCAGCAGCAAAACTCATTCCGCCATTGGTATTCATCCACTCAATCTGATCTGCCAATAACATCAAAGTTGCTACCGCAGGTGTGTTGTAGGTTTGATCCAAACGAGAGTTTTCTATCGCTATGTTTAGATCAAAAAACGCTGGAACCCAACGACCACTTTCCTTAATCTTTGCCACCCGTGCGATTGCAGCTGGACTCATAAGAGATAGCCACAAGCCTCCATCAGAGGCAAAGGATTTCTGTGGAGCAAAGTAATAAGCATCAAACTCTTTTGCATTTACCTCTAATCCACCTGCTGCACTGGTGGCATCGACAAGAACCAAAGCACCTTCTGTTCCTGCTGGACGTTTGATGGGCATCGCAACACCAGTTGAGGTTTCATTGTGGGTCAAGGCATAAACATCAACACCGGCTTCGGCAACTGCAACTGGATGAGATCCAGGTTCAGATTTGATAACGGTGGGCTCATCAAGAAATGGCGCCTCTTTTGCAGCTGATGCAAACTTGGAGGAGAACTCTCCAAAACTTAGGTGCTGTGATTTCTTTTCAATTAAACCAAAGGTTGCGATATCCCAGAATGCGGTAGAACCACCATTTCCCAGTACAACCTCATAACCTTCTGGCAGATCAAATAGCGATGTCAGTCCGGCGCGCACTCGACCCACAACATTCTTTACCGCTTTTTGACGATGAGATGTGCCGAGAATAGAGGATCCGGAGTTGGCTAAAGCTTGCAAAGCTTCTGGGCGGATCTTTGATGGACCGCAACCAAATCGACCATCGCGCGGCTTTAAATTATCGGGAATTTTGATATCGCTCATGATGCGCTAAGCCTAAGGGTAGAGGCGTTGTAACACCCAATTAGCGGAGGCGGAATCAAGCGTAAACCGCAACCGATCATGCAATCTTGAATATCTTCCCTGCCAAAACTCGATGCTGGTGGCTCTTACCAAGTAGCCGCCCCAGTGTGGAGGTTTAGGAACAACGCTACCTTCCGGATACTGCAATGCGAATTTCTCCCAGTTTTTTTCTAACTCAACTCTTGATTCCAGTTTTTGAGATTGTGAACTGGCCCATGCGCCAATCTGGCTCGACCAAGGTCGGGTGGCAAAGTAACTAGCGGAATCAGATTCAGAGATTCGCTCCGCTTGTCCTAGAACAATGACCTGTCGCTCCATCGCATACCAAGGAAAGAGCAAAGAGACATTTGGATTCTCTGCAATCGCCTGGG
This sequence comes from Actinomycetota bacterium, assembly GCA_041159565.1. Classification (GTDB taxonomy): domain Bacteria; phylum Actinomycetota; class Actinomycetes; order Nanopelagicales; family Nanopelagicaceae; genus MAG-120802. The sequence goes on from JBEAXZ010000041.1 coordinate 6,829, forward strand.
CTTTGCGTGAGTTGTAATTGGTAAAGAAGGTAAAACCTTCCTGAGTTACATCCTTTAAGAGAACGGTGCGAGATGTTGGAGATGAATCAGAAACCGTTGACAGCACCATCGCATTTGCCTCGACAATTACCGAGTTTTCGGCCGCCGCTTTCAGCCAAATCTGAAACTGGGTTATCGGATCTGCAGCGATTGCAGATTCGGTTAAACCCTCCTCGCCGTAGGAGCGGCGCATTGCGTTAATCGCGGCTCGATCCATGCCCGCGACTTCATTGGAATTTTGCTCGCCCACGGATGTATCGAACCTCACTTTCGGGGGCAGGGCATCTCGGAGTGATTTGGTTGGCGACCTGTTCCCTTAGGGGCAGAATACGGCGCATGGCAGATGACTTTAAACCCGGTCTTGAAGGCGTAATCGCATTTGAATCAGAGATTGCAGAACCAGATAAAGAAGGCAGTGCGCTGCGTTATCGCGGCGTTGATATCGATGACCTAGTAGGTCGCGTCTCCTTCGGCAATGTCTGGGGGTTGCTGGTTGATGATGAGTTTAATCCCGGACTTCCTGCCGCAGAACCTTTCCCAATTCCAATTCACTCTGGTGATGTACGTGTCGATGTGCAATCAGCAATTGCGATGCTCGCGCCATCTTGGGGTTTGAAGCCACTTCTTGATATTTCAGATGAAGAGGCGCGCAGCAATTTAGCCCGTGTTTCGGTGATGCTACTTTCTTATGTTGCGCAATCAGCACGTGGTACTTGGCAACCAATGGTTCCGCAATCAGAGGTTGATAAAGCACACACTGTTGTAGAGCGCATGATGATTCGCTGGAGAGGCGAACCAGATCCAAAGCATGTTCGTGCTATTGATGCTTACTTTGTTTCAGCTGCTGAGCATGGCATGAACGCTTCAAC
>JBEAXZ010000042.1:0-7699 GCA_041159565.1 Actinomycetota bacterium
CAACAAACGCAGCGCCATTGGCGAGTGTCGCAACATCTCCCGAGCCCAAGAAACGGTTTCTGCCTCTAGCTCTTTAACTGGAACAACGGTATTAACCAATCCCATTTCTAAAGCTTCTTTGGCATCGTACTGACGACACATAAACCAGATCTCACGCGCTTTTTTCTGACCAACATGACGGGCCAACAAACCTGCGCCATAACCACCATCAAAGGAGCCCACCATGGGACCGGTCTGTCCAAACTTGGCGTTATCTGCTGCAACAGTGATATCGCAAACCACATGAAGTACATGTCCGCCACCAATTGCCCATCCGGCAACCATCGCAATCACTGGTTTTGGTGTGCGACGAATCTGTACCTGCAAATCTAAAACATTGAGTCGGCCAATTCCTTTTTGTCCAACACTGTCGCTGCCGATGTATCCATCATCACCACGCACTGAAATATCGCCACCAGAACAAAACGCCTCTTCACCCTCACCGGTAAAGATAATTACTCCGACTTTGTCATCATCGCGGGCAAAGTTAAAAGCCTGCTGCAACTCAGCAAGGGTCTCTGGTCTAAATGCGTTACGCACCTGCGGGCGATTGATAGTTATCTTCGCCATACCTTCCGCAACTTCATAACGCACATCGGTGAAGTTTTCGGAACCTGCGCCACGTTGCCATTGTGGAATGACACGGCTACCTGGTTCCCGCTTAATCGGCTTGCTCATATGGCATACCCTACGGTGGTTATGGATTCTGCGGTAAAGCGAAAACTGCGCACTATCGATCCTTCGTGGTCGACCCCACAATTATTGGATGCGCTGCTGCTCTCCCTAAAAGGCGAGGGACCGGCTTTATCGACCACAGATATCGCCGCCGAAGTGGATCCACGAGTGGCTTTGGTTGTAACCACCTCAGGTTCAACCGGTAACCCCAAATCTGTTTTACTCAGTAAACAATCTTTATTAGCCAGCACCCGCGCTACACATAAGTATTTGAATGCAACTAGTGGTCAGCGTTGGTCACTGCTATTGCCCACCAATCACATCGCGGGATTAAATGTTCTTATCCGCTCTATCGAACTTGGCACAACTCCTGTGTCGGTTGATTCACCCGCCGATTACACCGCAATCGTTCCAACACAATTGCACCGTGCTTTAAATGGTGATGCAAAACTTTTTGATCACTTAAAGAGCTGTACCGCGGTTTTAGTAGGTGGCGGACCGCTTGATAAAGAGTTAAAGCATCAAGCCACCGTTGCTGGAATTAATGTGATTGCAACTTACGGCATGACAGAAACCTGCGGCGGATTGATTTACGACGGACAACCACTAGATGGTGTTCAAGTCGAGATCCGCGATGGCCGAATCGCTTTAAAGGCTCCACAAATCGCTTTGGGATATCTTGATGGTGAGCTACCGAATCAAGATGGTTGGTTTATGACTAACGATCTAGGTCAGATTGTTGATCGTCAGATCGAGGTATTGGGCCGCGTAGATGATCAAATCATCTCTGGCGGAGAGAAGATCTCTATCAGTGCTATCGAAAACTTCTTACAAAGTGAGTTCAAATCCACCGAGATCATCGCCTTTGCTAAGCCTGATAAAGAATGGGGCGAAACATTATGCATCGCCACCACCGTTGACTTAGAACTATCGCTGATTCAAAGTAAGTTGAAGGAAAAATTCGGAGCACACGCCTCTCCAAAACAGCTTTTTAAAATCGCTGCTATTCCATACTTAGGTATTGGAAAACCTGATCGAAGGAAGTTAGCTAATGACCACGCGTGAGCAATGGATTGCAGGTGCCCGGCCTAAAACCCTGCCCGCAGCTATTGCGCCGGTATTAGTAGGTACCGCTTTTGCTGGTTACAACGCCTCTTTATTCAATACCTTTCTCGCTCTAGTTGTAGCCCTCGGTTTACAAATCGGCGTCAACTACGCAAATGATTACTCCGATGGCATCAAAGGCACCGATGACAATCGAGTTGGCCCGATGCGTTTAGTCGGATCAGGCGCCGCAACCCCAGAGGCGGTTAAGAAAGCAGCTTTCATCTCATTTGGTATCGCAGCACTAGCTGGTGTTTACATATCTTCACGCAGCTCCTGGTTATTACTGATTGTTGGCGCGCTCGCTTTAGTTGCAGCATGGACATATACAGGCGGTCCAAAACCTTACGGCTACATGGCACTCGGCGAGGTTTCAGTTTTTATCTTCTTCGGTGTTGTTGCAACAGTTGGTACCTATTTCATTCACGTTGATTCAGTTTCTCGTGAAGCTATTTTGGTTTCCTTTGCGATGGGCGCCATCGCCTGCGCTATCTTGGTGTTAAACAATTTACGTGATTTAGAGAAAGATGCCGCAGCCAACAAAAGAACTTTGGCGGTAGTTATTGGCGATGACTCTACCCGGGACCTCTACAAGTGGCTGATGTTCTTCGCTTTGATAATTGCGGTCGCTCTCTCCTTCTTCTCTTTCTACTATCTTCTGGGCCTCGTCGCTTTGCCGCTAATTGCGAAATCTGTGCGCGCGGTTAGCAACGGAGCCAACGGCCCAGTTTTAATCCAACTATTAGCCAATACTGGTCGAATTCAAATCATCTACGCCATAGCTCTTTCTTTAGCGGCCTGGCTGGTAGCCCGCTAAAATCCTCACATGGTCCGTTACGTAGTAATCGCAACAATCATCATCTTGGCATTGATGATTTACAGCATCATCGATTGCTCACGTACCACTGAATCACAAATCCGCAGCCTGCCGAAATGGGCTTGGTTGGTAATCATTATCTTTGTGCCAGGTATTGGCTCTCTTGCTTGGATAATTGCCGGTCGCCCCAAAGGCAATGGCCGCGGTCGTCGCAAGCGCAAAATCATTCCGCCAGATGACAACCCTGATTTTCTAAAGAAGCTATAAAGCCTTAATCATTCGATAGTAGTAATGGCCGGGCTTGCCGCGGCTTTCCTGTGGTTCACCCATCTTCACAAAGCCAAATTTCTCAAAGGTCTTAATTGCTGGGTTGTTCTCCATTACTCCCAGGCCCTGCACCTGCCAATCTTTTCGCTCCGCATTTTCATCTAAATAATCAAAGATCGCTCTTGCTACTCCTTGGCCGCGGTAATTTGGATCAAGCCACAATCCACCTAACCAGCAAGTTGCACCAAAATCACCTTTTAGATTCTCTACATTTATTAATCCAACATCTTTGCCATCAATTGTTGCAACCACCCAGGTGACTTTGTTTAGAATCTCCAGCCATTTTTCTTCCGTAAAGTTTTTCTCGTCTTCGAGATTTCCTGCGAGGTTGGCGGGACTCTCCGCTAAAGCTGCATAACGCAAATCTCTTAGCCTTTGCCAATCCTTAGGTTGGAGTTCGCTAATCACAACATGAGAGTTCACGGCTCTAGTATCCAACACTTTTACAAGTAAGGGCTTGGATCACTCCAAGCCCCCTTGCGTTTCTCGTCTCGAGCTCCAAGTGAAGTTTTGTAAAGCGGGATTACCAGGCCCAACTTCACTGCATGAATTATCTCAGTATTTCTGTGTGGAAAATGAGCTTTGGTACTCTGCGTATATGTCCATTTCAGTTGTCCTTAATCAGGAACTTTCTAGGTACGAAATTTACACAGAGAGTGAACTGGCGGGATTTGCTGAGTTTCGAATGCGCGGCAACACCATTGTCTTTCCACATACCGAAATAGATCCAAAGTTTGGCGGTAAAGGACTGGGCAGCGCTTTAATTGAATATGCCTTAGATGATGCTGCAATGAAGAAATTGTTAGTCGCACCGTACTGTCCCTTTGTATCTAAATACATTGGCAAGAACCCGGATAAGTATTTATTTCTAGTTCCTGAAGCAGACCGCGCAAAGTTTGGTTTATAGACCGCTGTAAGTATGGCGACCAGTGCCCCACACATTTACATATACATAGTTAAACAAGTAGGTCGATCCGGCCAATAAACAAAGCCAAGCCGCTTTACGACCCTTCCATCCTGCAGTTACGCGGGCATGTAGATACGCCGCATAAAGAATCCAGGTAATAAAGGCCCAAGTTTCTTTGGGGTCCCAGCCCCAATAACGTCCCCATGCCGCCTCTGCCCAAATTGCACCTGCAATAACTGCGAAGGTCCAAAGTGGAAATACGAAGGCCACCAAGCGATAGGAGAGTAAATCAAGTGCATCAAGAGAAGGCAGGCGCTTTGCAAATGGGGTGCGCTCACCTTTGCGCTCCATGCGATCTAGCCAGAGATATGTGCCAGCAACAGTATTTGAAAGTAAGAAAATGCCGCCAGAAAGAATTGCAGCAGAAACATGGATTACCAACCAGATTGATTGCAACGCCGGAACTAATGGAGCGCTTGGTCTGTATAGCAAAGTGATTGCGGTGCCGAGAATTATCAAAATCAAAATAGAGATTGGTAGACCTAACCAACGTAGATCATGTTTCAAACCAACTACTAAATAAGCCAACGCAAAGGTAAAAGCGCCAGTTATTGAGTACTCATACATATTGCCTAGCGGTACGCGCTCAGCTGAGATACCTCGGGAAATTACACCCAGCGCCAGCGCGATGGTTGAGGCCAGAAAAACCCCAGTAGCGATCTTGCTGGATTTTAAAGTTTTGGTGCGATCTAAGGTTTTACTGTCTTCTTCCTTGATTGCCCGTACTGCAAAAGCGGTTTCATAGGTGTAGACGATGAATGAAATGGTGTACAGAAATGCTGCGACATAAATCAAATCATTTGAGAGATATGCCCAATCGCTCTTTGTCATTTCAGCTCCTTCACCATGCGAGTAATCTCTTCCTCTAAGCCTGGCAATCTATTAAGCGCCAAACCTGCGACCTCGATTTTTCCGTTTACTTCCCGTACCCAGATCCGTCGCTGTCTAACAAAGAGTGAAACCATCAATCCGATAATGGCGAGAATACTTCCAAATAGCGCGTACTGCTTACCCGGATCTCTTACTACCTGCAGATTTACCCAAGGAACCACACCATTAAATGTGATGGAACCCACCTCAAACTCATAACTCTCTCCAACTCTCAATGCCCACAAACCAATCCGCTCCATCTCATCAGTATTGATGCGATAAACCGATTGCGGAACACCAGAGTCCATTCCTAAATCACCCTGCCACACTGAGAACAACAGCCTGGGATCTAGTAACTCTGGAAATGATGAAAAGCCACCACGAATCTCATCACGGGCAGCAGTTGGGAAAAATGATGAGACAAAACCAATCTGCGGATTCATATCTGGAACTTTGATAGCTCCGATGGAACTTAGATTGGCATCTTGTGGCAAAAATGGCACCGGACCTTCAAACTTCACCGCACCAGATTTATCTCTAACAGTTACTAATGGCGAATAGCCATTAGCTTGCAGATACACCCTGGTGCTTCCAAAGGTAAGTGGTGAGTTAACTTTTACGACCTGTTCTTTACTTTCTCCATCAATCTGATTCTGAGTACTTACCTTTAATTCATAATCCAACGCTTGATTAGTCTCCGGATCATATGTGGCATCAAAGTTATTAACCTTGATAGTAAATGGTGGAAGATCTGCCACTGAGAAAAATCTTCCTGGAGTTAAATTGTCATAACTGGTTGGGGTATTTAAGAATCTTTCACCAACATTAACAATCGCCTCACCACGCATACCAAATACTGAGCTACCTGCGATTCCCAACAAGACCACAATTAGAGAAAGGTGAAAAACTAAATTACCTGTTTCTCGCAGGTAACCTTTTTCTGCAGAGATACTTTTACCCTTTTTTGAAATACGGAAACGGTTGGCCTTTAACCAAGCCTCCGCCTGCTTTAGATCTCCATCAACAACTTGATATCCATCCATACCTTCAAGCTTTGAGGGCGCAGCACTTGGGGCTTTAAAAATCTCTTTGAAGTAATGCCAGGAACGTGGCACAACACAACCAATAAGTGAGATAAAGAGCAGAATGTAAACCGCAGAAAACCAAGGCGATCCATACACATCAAATAAATAGAAGCGATCCATCCACTTGGCACCGGTCGGATCATTCTCAAAGTACTCCCGCACCTTCAAAGGTGACTGGGTGCGTTGTGGAAATAGCGAACCAGGTATTGAGGCCAGGCCAAGTAGCAAAAGCAAAATCAAAGCTGTGCGCATGCTGGTGAGCTGGCGCCACAGATAGCGAATAAAGGAAAAGCCTTGCAGTTCGGGTGCGTTCATCAAATCACCGGAATAAATCCACTAATAGTGCCACGCAGTCCGGCCATCAGATTCTCCCAAAGGCCAAACACCTGCAACAAACCAATAATTATTAGGAAGGCTCCTCCTATGAATGAAATGACTTTTCCACGCTGCATCAAATAACGGCGCAGCCTCTCTGATTTATCCAGGAACAACGCAAAGATAATAAAAGGCAATCCCAGACCTAAACAGTAAAAGAAGGAGAGCACAGCACCACGTGCCGCACTTGATTCAATCAATGCCAAGGTTTGTACCGCACCAAGGGTGGGTCCAATACAAGGTGTCCAGCCCAAACCAAACATAAATCCCAAAATCGGCGCGCTTACCAAACCGGTTGATGCCACAAAAGGTACTTTGAAAGAACGATAGAACTTTTCAGAAAACATAAAGATAAGACCAAAGAAAATAGTTAGGACACCTAAGAGTCGTATCAACTCTTTAGAGTTCTGCAAAATCACATCACCTAACGCACCAAACAATGCGCCATAGCTAACAAATAAAAAGGCAAAACCCAAAACAAATAACAGTGAACCCAAAACCATCTTCCGTCTTGAGGCAAAACTGCCTGATACATAACCCAAATACCCGGGTAATAAAGGCAGTACACATGGTGAGGCAAAGGAAATCAGGCCAGCAATCATCGCGACCAAAGCCGCGGCCAAAATGCTGCCGCTAAATACCTGATCGACTAGAAAATCACTCATTTGAACTTACCCGTTCAATCAATTTATCTAGCGCTGAGTATGTGACCTCACCGCTAATGCGGGCTGCGATATTGCCCTGCGCATCAATAATCAAAGTTGTCGGAATCGCATTTGGGGTCAATTGCCCATGGAATTTAAGCAATAAAGCATCATCGGTGAGTGAGGGAAAGGTAATTCCAAAGCGATCGACAAAAGCCCGCGCTGCCACCAAAGTATCTCGGGTCAATACTCCTAAGAATTGCACCTCTGGATGTGCTTTAGAAAGCTCTTCAAGAGCCGGCGCTTCTGCACGACATGGCGAACACCATGATGCCCAAACATTTAACACAATTACTTTTCCAGGCTCTGCCACAAAGTTGCCGCCATCCAAAGTCGGACCTGCGATCTTGGGTGCTGCTTTGCGATCTGCTTTTGGAATAAAGGTCGCTACCCCATTGCCAGCGATAAAGGATTGTTCATTGGTACTCAACGCACCACCATTTGAACAGGCCACCACCAAAGGCAACAACAAAATTAAAAGTAATTTCTTCATTTCTTCTTTGGTGGCAATAGATGTGCAGCTGGTTCTGAGTAGGTAAGTCCTACAACTTTGCCAGATGCATCAAAATGCAAACTAGTAACCGATGCCAAAGTGCATTGACGTTTGCGAGGATCATGTAAAAAGCGGCGACCCTCTACAGAGGAGCGCAAAATCCAAATCGGTAATTGATGTGAAACCACCAAAGCATCCTTACCTTGCGCAGCAAGACGAGCCGCCTCAACCGCAGCTTTCATC
>JBEAXZ010000043.1:0-7592 GCA_041159565.1 Actinomycetota bacterium
GAGCGAACAAACTCGCCCATCTCTTGGAGCTTTGCAAGGACATCCTTGCTCTCCATACCTAAATCTTTTGCTAACTCGTAAACGCGGACCTTTGCCACTTTTCTCCTTTTGTGGCCCCGCGTCTACTTAATTAAAACGCGAAGCCTAAATTGACCTACTCATGATTTTGTCGTGCTCATTTGTGTGCCATTGCCTTAGACCTAGCTTTCGCTTCGTATAAAGATGTGTGAGGTAAATCCTCACGCCGCAACAATACCCCTTGGGGCGCTAATTCACGAAACCTCAGGCGTGGAGGGCTCTACCGCCCCATCGGAGTGGATATCAATCCGCCAGCCGGTTAGCCGAGCGGCGAGACGTGCATTTTGACCATCTTTGCCAATTGCAAGTGAGAGTTGATAATCCGGCACAACAACCTTTGCCGAACGTATATCTGCGTTAACTACCTCAACCTTTGAAACCCGTGCTGGTGCCAGCGCATTACCTACATACTCTGCGGGATCCTCAGACCAATCAACAATATCGATTTTTTCACCATGCAACTCATCCATAACGGCACGTGCTCTGGCGCCCATAGGTCCAATCAATGCACCTTTAGGACTAACGCCAGCTCTATGCGCACGCACTGCAATCTTTGTGCGATGCCCTGCTTCGCGTGCAACTCCCATAATCTCAACCACTCGGTCACGAAGCTCTGGAACTTCGAGTGCAAACAATTGCTTTACCAAAGCTGGATGGCTGCGGGATAAGAGCACCTCTGGCCCTTTTTGTCCCTGCTTAACCTCAACCACAAAGCACTTAATTCGATCACCATGATTGTAAATCTCACCTGGCACCTGTTCGTGAGGCGGAATCTTGCCTTCGACTCTTCCTAAATCAATGTAAACCATTTTTTGATCTCGGCCTTGTTGGATTACTCCCGAAACAATATCTCCTACAGAAGCGCTGAACTCACCAACAATTTCTAAATCCTTTGATTCCCGCAACTTCTCTTTAATGATCTTGCGAGCTGTAGAGGAAGCGATTCGACTAAAGCCTTCTGGCTCATCAAAAACTTCATCTACCTTTTCCCCATCTGGACCAAATACTGGAATTACGATTTTGATTTCACCAGTGATGCGATCCAATTTGGCGTGGGCGAAAGGTTTAGCTCCTTCCATTTCGTTATAGGCGGTCTTAACAGCGATCTCTATTGCTGTAATCAGTCGATCAAGTGGGATATCGCGATCTAAGGTAAGTGCCTCAAGAACTTTCATATCAACGTTCATAGCTACTTCACTTCCTTGCGGTTGAATTCCACTTCGATCTGCGCCTTGGCAACATCATTTAGAGACAGGACCAGAATCTCGTTTTTCAACTCTAAAGTAACCTGATCATCAGAAAAGTCTTTTATTCTTGCTACGTATTTCTCTCCTTGTTTCGGAGTTATTTTCACCAAACGACCAATGTTCTTTCTCCAATGCCTGGGCAGAACCAATGGTTTATCAATCCCTGGGGTTGTTACCTCCAATGTAAATGGCATCTCACCCATTTGAGAGTAGTTGTCCAGGATCGCCGAAACCTCTTTAGATACGACGGTGACTTCATCTAACGAGGGGTTGGATTCTTCGCGATCAATCACAACTGCGACTAGTCGTCTTTTCCCGACGGGGGTTACCGTAATTTCTTCTAAAACAAATCCGGCCTGTGTTATTACAGGGCCAAGTAATTCGATGAGGTTATTTGCCAGTGACATTGTTTACCTACTTATTTAGTTGTTGTTTAGTTTTGGTGGGAGCAGGGTACCCGAGGTAGCCCTATTTTAAAAAGGTGTCAAAAGCTAAGCGGAGAATCAATACCGTGGTGACAAAGAGAAACATCTTTCTAATCAGGATCGATCCACCCTTCATGGCCCATCTTGCGCCAAGAAATCCACCCGTGACATTGCCGATTGCCATAGTCAGGCCCAGTAGCCACATAATCTGAGAGTTCAAACCAAATACCAGAATCGCGCCTAAGTTAGTTGAGAGGTTCACGATCTTGGCGGTGACTGATGCTTGCAAAAATGCAAAGCCCAGAATCGCAACCAAGATCAGCATTAAAAATGATCCGGTTCCCGGTCCGAAGATTCCATCATAAAAACCAATGACCAAACCTGCCACCACTCCCATACCAACTTGATGGTGACGAGCAAATTTAAAGTTTTCTACCAAACCCAACTCTTTTTTGCGCCAGGTATAAATCGCCACTACAACTAAAAGAAACAAAATTATAGGTCGAAAAGCATCCTTGGGAATTCTGGTAGCAACACTGGCACCTAAGCCAGAACCAATAAAGGCCGGTACCGCCATTGCAAAAGCTAATTTGAAATCTGGTTTTATCTTTCGCAGGTATGAAGCTGTTGCCCCCAATGTGCCGAGAAAAGAGGGGAGCTTATTTGTGCCCAATAAAAGCGAAGGCGCAGTATTGGGCATTGAGATTAGTAACGATGGAAGTTGAATCAATCCACCACCGCCTGCAACCGAGTCAACAAACCCGGCAAAGCCAGAGGCCAAAACCAAAAAGAGGATTACCTCTACCGAAATCTCCACGCCTTAACTAACCAATTAACTTAGCGAGATGAGAAATCAAATCTCCAACTGGTAGCTCAGATTTTTCTCCAGATTTACGAACTCGAAGCTCGACCTTGCCATCTTGTAAACCTTTGCCGACGATCACAATGTATGGATTACCTATCAGCTCTGCATCCTTGAACTTAACACCAGGGCTGGCATCTCTGCGATCATCCAACATCACTGAGATTCCTTTTTCCTCTAGCTGTTGGGCAAAATTCTCGGCGGTTTCAAATGGCAGATTCTCTTTACCGGTCGCCACAATATGAACCTTTGCCGGAGCAATCTCCTCAGGCCAAATTAAACCAATCTCATCATGGCTTTGCTCTGCGATTGCCGCTACCGCACGAGAAACACCAATTCCGTAGGAGCCCATAGTTACAACTCTTGCCTTGCCCTCTTTATCAAGCACAGTTAAATCCAGCGCCTGTGCATACTTGCGACCTAATTGGAAGATATGGCCAATCTCAATTGCTCGGTCAATTACTACTGCGGTGGCACATGATGGACAGGCATCACCTTCGCGAACCTCTGCCGCCTCAATAAAGCCATCAACTGTGAAATCACGGCCATGGGTTACATATCGCATGTGTTTATTTTTCTGATTTGCACCAGTAATCCAATGTGAACCAACCTGTACTCGAGGATCGGCATAAAGTTTTAAACCAAACTTTTTCGCATCTTGTGGTCCAACATAACCTTTTACCAACTCAGGACGCTTAGCAAAATCTGCATCTTCAAAGAGTCTTAACTCTTGGACTCCTGGCAGATTTGCTTCTAATCTCTTTAGATCTACCTCTCGATCACCTGGCACCAAAACAGAGATTGGCTGGCCATCTGCCATAAGCAAAACATTTTTCAATGTATCCGCACCGGTGACATTGGCCGCATACTTGCTATTCATAACCTCAACAAGTGAGTCAATGGTTGGGGTATCTGGGGTATCTAGAATCTCCATCGCTGGTGGATTACCAAAATCCTTGGCCTCAACCTTGGTGGTCATGGCTTCGACATTTGCTGCGTAACCACAATTTGGGCAAAGTACATAAGTGTCTTCACCGGTACTGCTGGGAGCTAGAAACTCCTCTGATTTTGAACCGCCCATCGCACCTGACATCGCCGAAACAATACTGAACTTCAAACCTAAACGATTAAAGGTAGATACGTATGCCTCACGATGTTTTTGATATGAGATCTCTAATCCTTCATCATCAACATCAAATGAGTAGGAGTCCTTCATAACAAACTCACGACCGCGGATAATGCCACTGCGTGGACGGGCTTCATCACGGTACTTAGTTTGAATCTGATAAATAGAAAGTGGTAAATCTTTATAAGATGAGTACTCACCTTTGACCATCAAGGTGAACATCTCTTCATGGGTTGGGCCAAGTAGGTAATCGGAACCCTTACGATCCTGCAATCTAAATAGCGCTGGGCCGTACTCCTCCCAGCGATTTGTCTTTTCGTAAGGATCTTTGGGAAGTAGCGCTGGGAAATGTACCTCTTGGAATCCGGCTCGGTCCATTTCCTCTCGAATTACCCGCTCTACATTGCGGAGCGCAATTACGCCAAGCGGTAACCAGGAAAAAATACCAGCGGCTATGGGGCGGATGTATCCAGCACGAACTAATAATTTGTGACTGGCAACGGCGGCATCAGATGGATCATCCCGCAAGGTTCGCAAAAACAGAGATGACATCCGCAACATGCGGCGTAGCCTAGCGAATTACTTAACCTTTACTGATGGTTCGCCAGATTCGACACCGGCGGCTTCCATCTCTTCTGCCAGGCGCATCGCCTCTTCGATGAGTGTTTCGACAATCTGCGCTTCAGGAACAGTTTTGATTACCTCACCCTTAACAAAGATCTGCCCTTTGCCATTTCCGGATGCAACACCAAGATCTGCTTCGCGGGCTTCACCAGGTCCATTAACTACACAACCCATAACCGCTACACGTAATGGAACTGTCATTCCTTGCAAACCAGCCTGAACCTTCTCGGCCAATGTATAAACATCAACCTGGGCACGACCGCATGATGGACAGGAAACGATTTCTAGTTTTCGTTGCCGTAAATTCAAAGATTCCAAAATAGAAATTCCTACTTTGACCTCTTCAACTGGAGGTGCAGATAAAGAAACTCTGATGGTGTCACCAATTCCCTCAGCCAGCAGAATGCCAAAAGCTGTGGCGGATTTGATTGTGCCTTGGAACTGAGGACCCGCCTCAGTAACACCAAGATGTAATGGGTAATCACATTTCTGAGCCAGTAATCGATAAGCCTTAACCATTGTTACTGGATCATGATGTTTTACTGAAATCTTTATATCGGTGAAGCCGTGCTCTTCAAAGAGTCCAATTTCCCATAATGCTGAATCGACTAAAGCTTCTGGTGTGGCTTTGCCATACTTTGCCAGCAACCTTGGATCAAGTGAACCGGCGTTAACACCGATGCGGATTGGAATTCCGGCATCACCTGCAGCTTTAGCAACCTCTTTTACCTTGTCATCAAATTGTTTGATGTTGCCAGGATTTACGCGAACCGCTGCACATCCCGCATCAATTGCGGCAAAGATGTACTTTGGCTGGAAGTGAATATCTGCAATTACTGGAATCTGAGATTTCTTAGCAATCTGCTTTAGAGCATCTGCATCATCTTGACTTGGAACAGCGACACGAACAATCTGACATCCAGATGCGGTTAGCTCGGCGATTTGCTGCAACGTAGAGTTAACATCGGCGGTCAAAGTGGTGCACATAGATTGCACAGAAACTGGTGCATCTCCCCCAACTAAAACATTTCCTACCTTTAACTGCTTGGACTTACGTCGGGGCGCCAAGGTTTGCAATGGCGCTTGTGGCATTCCGAGATTGACCATGTCCATATTCTGCCTTAAAGGTTCAAATTAATCGGATTGAAGATGTCAGCGAATAAGAGAAGTAGGGTCAAAAAGGCCAGCACCACAAAGACCACCATGGTGATTGGGGTGAGCTTCTCCACATCGACAAACCCTGGATCTGGACGACCCCGCATCTGCGCCCACTTACGTCGGCCACCTTCGTAAAGCGCAACCGCCATGTGTCCACCATCCAATGGAAGTATGGGAAGCAAATTAAATATTCCTACAAAGATATTTAAGGATGCAACGATTAAGAGGAAGGTGGCAAACTTTTCACCCAAAGTTAAATTGCCACTAGATACGGTTTCACCGCTGACTCTGGCAACACCAACAATTCCAACTAATCCATCGGATTGACGCTCTTCACCCAAGAAAGTTTGTCGCAGTAAATCTGGAATCTGCGCTGGTAATCCAAGCAAAGCCTTAATAGAGCCCTCAAAGATATTCGCTGTTGTCTCAATTGAACTACCAATAGCTGCGATGGGGTTTTCTCTTACCAAACCGTACTCATTGATGATTCCGAGAAATCCCCTGGGCTCACCTTCAACTACCCGGGTAGCAAGGGTTGCCGCAATTACAATCTCTTGACCTTGTCTCTCAATAATTAGTAAGATTGATTTTTGAGCCGAGTCACGCAAAATTGGTGTGATCTCACTCCAGCTCTTTTTCTCACCATTTATCCCGATAATTTTATCGCCAGCCAAAACACCAGCTGATTTCGCAGGAGAGATTGGATCATTTACGGTGCATTCATTAGAGCTGGGAACACAATCCACAACCTGCGAGACAGTGGGCAGTACTTGAGAGGTACCCACACCTGCAAACAAGGTAAACAAAAGCACAATGCCCAAAACAAAATGTAGAAATGAACCGGCACCAAGCACCACTAATTTTCTAGGGGTTGTGGCGAGATAGAAAGCGCGATGTTTTTCATCCTCTTCCATGGGCTCATGCATCGACATTCCAGAGATCTTGCAGTAACCACCAGCAGGAATTGCCTTCAAGCCAAATTCAGTCTCGCCACGCTGGGTAGACCAAATCCGTTTTCCAAAACCTAAGAAGAACTCAGTAACTCGCATGCCATAACGACGAGCCGTGGCGTAATGCCCATACTCGTGGACCATCACCGACAAGAGCAAGGCAACGACAAATGCAATTACACCGAGAAAACCCACAAACTCTCCTATCGCCGCGTTAGCGCTTCTTGCGCTACCCGGCGCGCATCTTTTTCGATGGCGCTGACATCAGATATATCTCTAACCACAGATATCGCATTGCCACCAAGTTTGGTTACCGTCGCTTCAATAGTATCCACAATTGCTGTGAATGGAATCCCTTCCTTCATGAAAGCTGCTACCGCCACCTCATTAGCTGCGTTGTACATCGCTGCCACAGAACCTCCCAAGGCACCACATCTGCGCGCCAAATCCACGGCTGGAAACCTCTCATTATCAATCGGTTCAAAGCTCCAACTGTGTGATTGTTTCCAATCAATGGCTGGCATGGCATCGGCTACGCGATCTGGATATCCCATCGCATAAGCGATTGGACCTTTCATATTAGGTGGAGAGGCCTGTGCGATTGTTGAACCATCTTTGAACTCCACCATAGAGTGCACGACAGATTGCGGATGTATAACCGCTTCGATTTTTGAATATGGAATATCAAATAAGAAATGAGCTTCGATAATCTCAAGTCCTTTATTTACCAAAGTTGCGGAGTTGATGGTGACAACTGGACCCATCGACCAGGTTGGGTGATTTAATGCATCTGCCAAAGTAACTGATGAGAGATCAGCAACATTTCTAAATGGGCCACCACTTGCTGTCAAAATAAACTTTTCAACATCACCGCGCTTACCGGCCAACATCGCCTGATAGAGAGCGGAGTGCTCTGAATCAACTGGAATGATCCGATCGCGGCCATGCGCCATTACTAAATCGCCACCAGCTACCAGAGATTCTTTATTTGCTAACGCAACTTTGTTACCAACCTCTAGAGCCGCAAGCGTTGGACCCAGTCCAATAGAACCGGTTATGCCATTTAAGACAACATCACATGAGAGCGCAGCGATTGATTTGGCTGAGTCAGCACCATCGATA
>JBEAXZ010000044.1:0-7561 GCA_041159565.1 Actinomycetota bacterium
TCCCTTAGCCCGATCAATTACCTTTCGGGTTTCTAACCTGTCATGCAGGTCTGCAACCTCCGCCTCTAAGGATTTCATTTGGCGATGGCGACTTATGGAGATTTCAATAGCCGGAGTTAAGTCATTGATTGTAAAAGGCTTTACAACATAGGCCATGGCTCCGGCATCTCTAGCACGATCAACTAAATCTTTTTGACTAAATGCCGTGAGCATAAGTACTGGGGCTACTGCAATAATCTTTTCGGAGGCTGAGATTCCATCCAATACCGGCATCTTCACATCCAATATCGCTAGATCTGGTTTATGAAGATTGGCTAAGTTGATTGCCTCTTCCCCATTTGATGCCTGAGCAATTACCTCATATCCCGCTTCGGTAAGCATCTCAACTAGATCCATGCGGATTAAGGTTTCATCTTCAGCAACCAGGATTCGATATTTAGCTGAAGTTTCAGATGACATGTGCCTCGAGTCGGATTTGAACCGACACTATGCAGTGTTTGAGACTGCCCTCTCTACCGTTGGAGTACCGAGGCGGGTTCTACACTCTTATTCTAACGATATGCCGGAGCTACGCCACCTACGGCATCTCCAACTTGATGCACCCGCATCGCATTTGTTGAACCAGGAATCCCTGGAGGAGAGCCGGCCACAATAAGAATCAACTCACCCTTTGCGACCCTCTGGGATTCAAGAACTATGGCATCCACCTGCTTAACCATTTCATCAGTGGTAGTAACAAGTGGGGTCAGAATTGGCTCGACTCCCCAAGTGAGAGACATTTGATTAAAGGTGGCTGCGTCAGGGGTTAGAGCCAATATCGGAATCGGTGATCGTAGGCGGGACATGCGACGAGCGGAATCCCCTGACTTTGTGAAGGCGGCAAGGAATTTGGCACCTACGGTTAGGCCAACCTCAGTGGCCGCTTTAGTTATTGCACCGCCCTTTGTTTTTGGATTGTGTTGCAGAGCTGGAATTAGATGTAGGGCTTCTTGTTCTGTTTTTTCAATAATTCGAGCCATGGTTTGTACCGCTTCAATTGCAAAGCTGCCAACGCTGGTCTCACCAGAAAGCATCAAAGCATCGGCGCCATCTAATACCGCGTTGGCGCAATCGGTAGCTTCTGCACGTGTTGGACGAGAGTTTGTGATCATTGAGTCCAACATCTGAGTAGCCACAATTACCGGTTTGGCATTTTCACGTGCCAAGGTCACACAACGTTTTTGTACAAGCGGAATATCCTCGATTGGCATTTCAACACCTAAGTCGCCACGGGCAACCATGATGCCATCAAATGCCGCAACAATCTCCTCTAGGTTTTCCACTGCCTGAGGTTTTTCAATTTTAGCAATTACCGGAACTCGGTTTCCGACCTCATCCATAATTTGATGCACATCAACAATATCTTTTGCTGAGCGAACAAAAGAAAGTGCTATGAAATCCGCCCCTGCTCTCAATCCCCAGCGCAGATCTTCTTTATCTTTCTCTGACATTGCCGGCACAGAAACGGCAACTCCAGGAAGATTAATGCCTTTGTTGTTGGAAACTGGGCCCGGCTCAATTACTTTGGTAACAACATCATTACCCTTAACCTCGACGACTTCAACGGTGACCTTGCCATCATCGATCAAGATGCGATCGCCTTTACGACAATCCCCTGGCAAGCCTTTGTAAGTTGTTCCTACTCTCTCTTTGGTTCCAGATATTTCATCTGTAGTAATTGTGAAAATATCGCCTCGGCTCAAATCGTGAGGACCATTCTCAAATCGACCTAAGCGAATTTTGGGGCCTTGTAAATCAACCAAGATTGCGACCGGTTTACCTGCATCAGCTGCTGCTTTACGGATGAGATTGAGGCGATTTTGATGCTCTTCATATCCTCCGTGAGAGAGGTTCAAACGAGCCACATTCATTCCTGCTGCAATTAGCTGGGTCGCTTTCTCTTCGGACTCAACGGCAGGACCCAAAGTGCAGACAATTTTGGCGCGGCGCATTTGGTTATTTTATGCCATTTCTCTCGGGAGACTAAATCGCTAAACCGTCAACGGTCTGGCGGTTGGTTCGATAGGCGCAGGAAGTTGTGTTCTACCCATCAATGCTTTATCGACGGCAGCCGCAGCGCTTCTTCCCTCTGCAATTGCCCATACAATCAAAGATTGTCCTCTTCCAGCATCGCCACAAACATAGACATCTTCAACATTACTTTCATAATCTTGATTACGAGCAATATTTCCTCTTTGATCCAACGCTAGATTGAATCCAGTTACTAATTCATTTTTCTCAACTCCAGTGAATCCCATAGCAAGAAAAACTAGATCGGCTGGAAGCTCTTTTTCAGTGCCTGGAACTCTTTCAAACTTTCCATCAACCATGCGAGTTTCTACAATTTTTAGCGCCTTGAGATTTCCTTGGCCATCTCCAATGAACTCCTCTGTTGAGATTGAATAGAGACGTTCACCAGATTCTTCATGTGCGCTACTGACCCGGTAAACCATTGGATAGGTTGGCCATGGTTGAGTGCTAGGGCGCTCCTCGGTTGGTCTTGGCATAATTTCAATCTGCGTAATGCTTGCCGCACCTTGACGGATTGCTGTGCCCAAACAATCTGCACCAGTATCTCCACCGCCGAGAATGATTACATGTTTGCCATGTGCATTTATCGGTGGCTGTTGAGTTAACTCACCTAGCGCTTGCTTGTTGCCCCAAGGCAAATACTCCATCGCCTGATAAACACCTTTGTTGGAGCGACCTGGAATATCCAAATCTCGCCATTGCGTTGCGCCAACAGCTAGAACAACAGCGTCATATCTACTCTTCAGCTCTTTAGCAGTTATATCCACTCCGACATTAACGCCGGCTCTAAAACGGGTACCTTCGCGTTGCATCTGATTGAGGCGTCGATCTAAAACTGATTTCTCCATTTTGAACTCTGGTATTCCATAACGCAATAGACCACCAATCTTTGGCGCCCTCTCGTAAACCACGACAGTGTGACCAGCTCGAGTTAATTGTTGCGCTGCTGCCAAACCAGCCGGACCGGAACCAATGACCGCAACGGTTTTCCCGGTCATGCGATCTGGCTGCATCGGTCTGACATTTCCAGCAGAAAATGCCTCTTCAATCGTGCGCAGCTCTACCTGCTTAATGGTTACTGGATCCTGATTGATCCCTAGGACGCAAGCGGTTTCACAAGGCGCAGGACAAAGCCTTCCAGTGAACTCAGGAAAGTTATTTGTAGCATGAAGACGTTCAATCGCATCACTTTTTTCATTGCGCCAAATTAAGTCATTCCACTCTGGTATTAAATTGCCAAGCGGGCAACCTTGGTGACAGAAAGGAATTCCACAATCCATGCAACGTCCAGCTTGCTTTTGCAGTGCACCAAAATCTTGCTCCTCATAGACCTCTTTCCAGTCTCTGATGCGTACATCTACTGGACGGCGCTTGGGAGTCTCCCTGCCTGTGTTTAGAAAACCTTTGGGATCAGCCATTTAGCACCTCCATGATTACTTGATCTGCAGAGCGACCTTCACGTTCTGCTTTATCAATTACATCTAACACCTTTGCATAATCCCTAGGCATAACCATTGAGATTCGCTTTTGAGCCACATTCCAATCCTTCAATAACTCGCCAGCAACTGTAGAGCCAGTTTCGGCAAAGAATTTTGAGATGATGCTACGAAGTTTTTCTGATTGATCTTGTGGAACAGTCAATACATCAACCATCTCTTTGTTTACCAATTCAGGGTTCAAATCAAGCACGTAGGCTCTACCGCCTGACATGCCGGCCGATAAATTTCTACCAGTCTGGCCCAGAATCACAACTGTGCCGCCTGTCATGTACTCGCAGGCATGATCCCCTACGCCTTCGACAACGGCGGTTGCTCCCGAATTTCTAACACAGAAGCGCTCTCCAACAACACCTCGCACAAATATCTCACCAGTAGTTGCACCATATCCAATAACATTTCCGGCGATAACATTTTTCTCGGATGCAAACTTTGCTTTCTCATCTGGACGCACAATCACTCGTCCGCCTGACAACCCCTTACCCAAATAATCATTGGTATCACCATATAAACGCAGGGTTAAACCTCTTGGAATAAAGGCGCCAAGAGATTGACCGGCAGAGCCATGGAAGGTGATATCAATGCTGTCCTCAGGCAAACCGGCTCCACCAAATCTCTTCGTAATCTCAGAGCCCAACATGGTTCCAACTGTGCGATTCCGGTTTCTAATCGCAATCTGCAATTTAATCGCTTGTCCATGCTCCAGTGCAGGTTTAGCTAATTCAATCAATTCATTGTCCAAAGCAGATTCCAAACCATGGTCCTGCTTGGTGGTGTTACGTCGTGCCGCATCTTTAGCAATGGCAGGAACGGCAAGTATTGGCGAAAGATCTAATCCACTTGCCTTCCAATGATCAACCGCAGCTTGCGTATCCAAAAGCTCGACCTGGCCAATGGCCTCTTCCAAGCTCCTAAACCCTAACTTGGCGAGCCACTCCCTTACCTCTTCTGCGATGTACTCGAAGAAGGTTTCTACAAACTCTGGTTTTCCAGTAAATCTCTTTCGCAACTCTGGATTTTGTGTAGCGACCCCAACTGGGCAGGTATCTAAATGACAAACCCTCATCATTACGCAACCTGACACAACAAGTGGAGCGGTTGCAAAACCAAACTCCTCTGCGCCCAGTAGTGCAGCGATAATTACATCGCGACCTGTCTTCATTTGACCATCGGTTTGAACAACGATTCGATCACGCAAACCATTTAGCAATAATGTTTGCTGAGTTTCAGCCAAACCCAACTCCCAAGGCGCACCAGCATGCTTTAGAGATGTAAGTGGCGAGGCACCGGTTCCGCCATCATGACCTGAGATTAAAACTACATCGGCATGTGCTTTACTAACTCCAGCCGCAACTGTTCCGACACCAACCTCAGCGACTAGTTTTACATGTACCCGCGCCTCTTTATTAGAGTTCTTCAAATCATGGATTAGTTGTGCAAGATCCTCGATTGAGTAAATGTCGTGATGAGGAGGAGGCGAAATCAATCCAACGCCAGGTGTGGAGTGGCGCACCTTTGCAATCCATGGATAAACCTTGTTTCCAGGTAGCTGTCCGCCCTCTCCTGGCTTGGCACCTTGTGCCATTTTGATCTGAATATCATCGGCATTGACCAAGTACTCACTTGTCACTCCAAATCTTCCAGAGGCAACCTGCTTGATTGCAGAACGCTTTGAATCCCCATTTGGCTCAGGATTAAACCGCGCCGGATCCTCGCCGCCCTCTCCGGTATTGGATTTAGCACCTAGACGATTCATAGCAATAGCTAATGTTTCATGTGCTTCTTGAGAGATTGATCCATATGACATGGCACCTGTCGAAAACCGCTTCACTATCTCTGAAACAGGCTCAACTTCATCAATCGAAACTGGAGTGCGAACACCCTCTTTAAATGAGAAAAGGCCACGTAATGTCATCAAAGATTTTGATTGATTGTCGATCTTTGTTGTGTATCTCTTAAATATGTCGTAACGCTTTGATCGAGTTGAGTGCTGTAATGTGAACACGGTTTCTGGATCAAATAGATGTGGTTCACCATCGCGGCGCCACTGATACTCGCCACCAATTTGTAAACGTTTTGAACCTGGAACTTCTCCCCCGGGTGGGTAAGCAATGTGATGTCTTGCGATTGTCTCTTCAGCGATGACGGAGAGATCAACTCCGCCCAAACGCGAGGTCGTCCCGGCAAAGTACTCATCAATTACCGCCTGAGACAGGCCAATCGCTTCAAATACCTGCGCGCCAGTGTAAGAAGCGATGGTAGAAATTCCCATCTTTGACATTACCTTCAAGACACCTTTGCCCAAAGATTTAATCAAATTCTTAACCGCTTTTTCTGGGGTAATTCCAGTAACGATCCCCTGCAGTACTAAATCTTCTGCGGTTTCCATGGCCAGATAAGGGTTAACAGCAGCAGCGCCATACCCAATCAAAAGTGCAACATGATGAACCTCTCGCACCTCGCCGGTCTCAACAACTAGCCCGACCTTGGTACGGGTCTTTTCCCGAATTAGATGGTGGTGAACCGCTGAGGTAAGAAGTAGAGATGGAATTGGCGCGTTGTCAGCATCTCCATCTCGATCAGATAGGACAATTACCCGGGCGCCATCTTCAATCGCTCGAGAAACCTCTGCCCTAATCTCTTCGATGCGCTCCTTTAAACCTTCTCCGCCATCTGCAATCGGGAACAAACCCTTAACTACATAAGCTGACAAGCCAGGATGGTTATTTTCTGCATTAACATGAATAATTTTTGCGAGCTCATCATTATCAATCACGGGGAAAGCCAAAGAAATTTGACGACATGATGCAGGGCCGGGATCAAGCAGATTGTGTTCTGGACCAATAGAGCCGCCGAGAGAGGTAACTAGCTCCTCTCGAATCGCATCTAAAGGTGGATTGGTCACCTGTGCAAACAGCTGTGAGAAGTAATCAAATAACAAACGGGGTTTCTCCGACAGTGCTGCAATTGGGGTGTCGGTACCCATAGAGCCAATTGGCTCTGCTCCGGTTTTTGCCATTGGAGTGATGATTACCCGAAGCTCTTCCTCCGTGTAGCCGAATGCCCGCTGGCGACGCACGACTGAAGAGTGCGGATAAATAATGTGCTCTCGAGCAGGTAGATCTGAGAGACGAATTATTCCGGCATGTAACCACTCTCCATAAGGAGCGCTAGCTGCCAAAGAATTTTTTATCTCTTCATCTTCAATGATTCTTCCCGCTTCTATATCAACCAAGAACATACGTCCTGGCTGTAAGCGACCTTTCCTTATTACCTTTTCCTGAGGAACATCTAATACGCCAACCTCGCTGGCCAATATCACTAAGCCATCATCGGTAACCCAAAAACGAGAAGGGCGAAGTCCATTACGATCCAAAACCGCGCCTATTTGTTTGCCATCGGTAAAGGTCACGCAAGCTGGTCCATCCCATGGCTCCATAAGTGAGGCATGGAAGCGATAAAAATCCTTTAGCTCATTGGGCATGGTGTCATGGTTTTCCCACGCCTCAGGAATCATCATCAATACAGAGTGAGGCAAAGTTCTGCCTCCCAAGTAAAGCAACTCCAAAACCTCATCAAATGATGCTGAGTCGCTACCGGAAGGATCAACTATCGGAAAGAGCCGCTTGATATCTCCGGGAATCAAATCACTCTCTAACAATGACTCACGTGCTGCCATCCAGTTTCGGTTACCTCTAACTGTGTTGATTTCACCGTTGTGCGCGATGAAACGGTATGGATGGGCTAAAGGCCAGGAAGGAAAGGTGTTTGTTGAGAATCGAGAGTGCACCAATGCCAAGGGTGATTTAAATAGCGGATCTGATAAATCAGGGAAAAACTCTTCCAACTGACCTGTTGTTAGCATCCCATTATAAACAATGGTGCGCGAAGATAGAGATGAGAAATAAACAGATAGTTCATGCTCTACCCTTTTGCGGAAACAAAAAGCTCTACGATCCAAATCTAAATCTGATACTCCATCCTTAGTTGAAATA
>JBEAXZ010000045.1:0-7464 GCA_041159565.1 Actinomycetota bacterium
CAAATCAACTGCCTCTGCCAATCTTCTTTCTTGGGCGGGTGATTCTGTTTGATCTAGTAACTCTGAAATAGTGGAAAGTTTGCTTAAGACAGATCTGCGCGCCGCCTCAGTTGGATGAGCGGTAAAGACTGGTCGAACTTGAAAATCTTCCAGCCACTTGCGCAACTGTTCATCGGTAAAATCATGACCAGAGTTCTTTGCTTCCAAAATATGATCTACGGCGCGGGATAACCATGAGCCGCCATTGTTGCGCTCGTCAGCCAATACTCTGGAGCGATGTACCTGTTCGGCAACATTTGCCAAATTAAAATACACGTTGAAGGCACGCACGAGTTTGACTGAATCTGCAGTGGAGATGGATTTCAACAGATCTTCGCCATCACCCTCGCGCACTGATTTGCGAACTAGTTCCACAAGATTTAGTAGCGCTTCGCCATCTTGGCGGGCCAAGGATTGACCGAGAAGTTCGCCTAATCTTCTAACATCACTGCGCAAAGAGGCGTTATCTTGAGATTTATCTAGCCCGGACACCGGCTAATAATGGCACGATAGAATTACATCAAGTTCGTGAGCCCCCCTGGTTTTTACAGGAGGGGCTTTAAGCCGTTTATTTGAGCAGGTGAAGGAGGTTTTAGCTATGAGATTACGTTCCTTCATCTCGCTATCTGAAACAACCCAGAACCTGTTGCAATCGAAAAATGCGAACCTGATTGCAATTCCATCGGTTACTCCATTTCTAGTCGCTGACGAGGCCAAAGAGAAGCAGATCCTGATGGTGGCGCATTCCAGTCAACGCGCGACGGAGTTAGCGCAAGAGTTAGCGGAGTTAATAGATGGGGTTATGGAGTTTCCAGCTTGGGAAACCTTGCCCCATGAAAAGCTAAGTCCTAACAGTGACACCGTGGCAAGAAGAATCAATACCTTGCTCAACATAAATCAGGCCAAAGTAGTAGTTACCTCCGCACGTGCTTTAGTGCAACCAATTGTTGCTTCTGCCATTGAACTACCTCTTTTGCAAATATCGAGAGGTCAAGAGATTGAATTTGAAATTCTAATCTCGGAATTAGTATTAAGAGCATATAACCGAGTCGATATGGTGGAGCGACGAGGTGATTTTGCGGTTCGGGGTGGAATTATCGATGTTTTTCCTCCGCTTTCAGCGCATCCGGTGCGTATCGAATTCTTGGGTGATGAGATTGATGAGCTTAAATACTTTGAAATCAGCGATCAAAGAAGTTTCGAGGCGATTAACTCTCCTTTAACTTTAATTCCCTGCCGAGAGGTATTGATTACTGATGATGTTAAAGATCGAGCTAGAGATTTGAGGGTTAAGTATCCAGAGCTGCTTGGTATGTGTAACAAGATAGAGGAGGGTATTTACGTAGAGGGAATCGAGTCTCTTGCAGCGGTTCTTACTCCAAATATGAAAACTTTGGTCGAGTACATCTCAGAAGGCTCTAAAGTCATTTTGTTAGAGCAGGAGCGGATCAAATCTCGAGTGCAGGATTTAATCAGCACTAACCAAGAGTTCTTAGCTGCCGCTTGGTCCAATATCGCTTTAACAAGCAAATCTGATGCGGTAAATCCACAAATACCGTTGCGAACTGAACTACAAATCGGCGCCTTTGTAGAGCTGGATAAGTTAAAGGATTTGGCCTCTGACAGAGGCATATCTTGGAGCAGTATCAACTCCTTTGGATTTGAATCAGATCCGGAGGTTGATCAGTTCGTTGAGATTGAGCCTTACCGAAACAAGGTAGAAAAACTCATCTCTGACATTAAGGATCACTTGGCAGATGGATATTTAGTTGTTATTTCAGTTGCCGGGCATGGTCTGCAGGAGCGCTATAGAGACATTTTTCAGGAAGCTGATATTCCAGCAGTGCTAAAGGAAAAAATAGATACCAAGCTTGTGAGAGGTAGTCTCTATTTGATTGGCTCAGCTTTTAGAAATGGTTTCAAAGATGTTGTAGAGAAAATCTTGTTTATAACAGAGGCGGAGATAACAGGTTCTAGAGATAACCGAATCTCTGCCACCCGCATGCCATCTAGGCGCAAAAAGAGCATTGATCCCCTAGAACTAAAAACTGGGGCTTATGTAGTTCATGAGCAGCACGGTGTAGGTCGATACATCGAACTAGTGCAAAGAACTGTTGCTGGAGCTTCCCGCGAATATCTGGTTATTGAGTACGCCGCCTCCAAACGGGGACAGCCTGCAGATCGAATTTACGTTCCAACTGACGCTCTCGAACAGATAACCAGATATGTTGGTGGTGAAACCCCTGCGGTCAATCGCATTGGTGGCGGCGATTGGATAAAGGCAAAATCAAGAGCCAAGAAAGCGGTAAAAGAGATTGCCGGGGAGTTAATACGTTTGTATGCAGCACGCACCAGCTCGCCAGGGTTTGCATTTTCTCCCGATACAACTTGGCAGCGAGAGTTAGAGGATTCCTTTGCTTATGTAGAAACGCCTGATCAACTGGTAACAATCAATGAGGTTAAGGCTGATATGGAAAAGCCTTATCCCATGGATCGAATAGTTTGTGGCGATGTTGGTTATGGCAAAACAGAGATCGCGATTCGAGCCGCATTTAAAGCGGTCCAGGATGGCAAACAAGTTGCGGTTTTAGTGCCGACCACCCTTTTGGCCCAACAACATTTTGCGACCTTCACCCAGCGATACGCGGGATTTCCAATAAAGGTAGCTGGTCTCTCTCGTTTTAACTCAACTAGAGAGATAAATGATGCTTTGAAGGATTTGGCCTCTGGTGCGGTTGATGTTGTGATTGGAACCCATCGATTGTTATCGGAAGATGTTGCTTTTAGAGATCTAGGCCTAATAATCGTTGATGAAGAGCAGAGATTCGGAGTAGAGCACAAGGAAAAATTAAAGAAATTAAGGGCCAGCGTTGATGTTTTAGCGATGTCAGCTACCCCGATTCCACGCACATTGGAGATGGCAATTACCGGAATACGAGAGATGTCAACAATTGCAACACCACCAGAGGAGCGACATCCAGTACTCACTTATGTTGGCGCGTATGACGACAAGCAGGTTGCGGCAGCCATTCACCGCGAATTATTAAGAGATGGCCAGGTTTTCTACATTCACAATCTTGTCGAAAGTATCGATGAAGTAGCCGCCAGGGTTAGGAGATTAGTGCCCGAAGCACGAGTTGCTGTAGCACATGGTCAGATGAATGAAGCGGCTCTCGAACAAGTGGTCGTTGCCTTTTGGAATCGAGAGTTTGATGTTCTAGTTTCAACCACAATTGTAGAGAATGGTATTGATGTTGCTAACGCCAACACCTTGATAGTAGAACGTTCCGATGTTTTTGGCTTATCACAGTTGCATCAATTACGAGGCAGAGTGGGTCGGGGACGGGAGCGTGCTTATGCTTACTTCTTATATCCTGCTGATAAACCACTAAGTGAGATGGCGCTAGATCGCTTAACAACAATTGCCAAGAACACTGAGTTGGGTGCTGGCATGCAGGTTGCGCTTAAAGATTTAGAGATTAGGGGTGCAGGTAATTTGCTCGGCGGTGAGCAGTCCGGTCACATCGCTGATGTGGGATTTGATCTTTACATGCGGATGGTTGGAGAAGCGGTTAATGAGTATAAGCGTGGAGTTATTGATGGAGTAGAAGAGAGCTTGGAGTGCAAGGTCGAGCTACCTATAACCGCTCATCTCTCACCAGAGTATGTTCCATCTGATCGTTTAAGGCTAGATCTCTATCGACGTCTTGCCGATGCCAAAGATGATGCAGAGATTGATGCAATTAAAGAGGAGTTAGTTGATCGATTTGGCGCCTTGCCACATGAAGCAGAAGCGCTATTACAGGTGGCAAAGCTGCGCACCTTTGTTAAATCACATGGAATCAGTGATTTCGCTGTTCAGGGCCGTTATGTAAAGGTCGCTCCACTACAACCCAGTGAGTCCTTAGAACTCAAGATAAATCGTCTCTATCCAGGCTCAATTGTGAAATCTGTGACAAAGGTAGTGATGATTGCCCGCCCGCAGAGCGCAGCGTGGGAGTCAGCAGCAGATGAAATAGGAGATACTTCACTCCTTGATTGGGCCTTTGAGTTAGCGCAGACTTTGCTTGAGCGCCCCAAACGAAAGTGAGAGTTTGTGAAGAGATTTCTAGCTGTTCTTCTGGCCGTTGCAATAGCGGTTACCGGATGTTCAAATGTGGATTCAGCAGCAACCGTTGGTGATAAAGAGATTGCTCTTTCTGATTTGCAGTCACAGGTTGACCTAATCCTAAAAGAACGTGATGGCGTTGATACCTCACAGATGCAGCTTGAGGATGGTGAGGCGTTGACCCGCTCACAACTCTCTTACCTGATTTCAAATGCCATAATCGAAGATGTTGCTAAAGATGAGAATATTGAAATCAGCGCTTCAGAGATTGAGGCGTACAAGATAGAGATTTATACCAACATTGGTGGCGAGGCCAATCTGCCTAATGTCCTAGTCAGCGCAGCAATTCCTTCTACATCACTTGATGATGTTCTCCGTCGCGACCTGATTTTACGTAAATTGACTGAACAACAATCTGCCGCTGGTGCAGATGAAAATACAATCAATACCTTTATTCAGAACTTGGTCACAGATAAAGCCAAGGCGCTGGATGTCACTGTTAATCCTCGATATGGAAAGTGGGATGAGTCCACACTCTCTGTAGTTGCTACAGAAGCTGCTGGCGACGCCGTAACAGATAAGTAAATCTTCATGGCTTACGAAAATCTGATTCGCCTTGCAGAGGTAATGAATCAACTTCGTTCGCCGGGTGGTTGCCCTTGGGATGCAGAACAAACCCATGAATCGCTACTGAAGTACCTACTGGAGGAATCCTACGAATTCATTGAATCTGTAGAAAGTGAAAATCGCGTTGATATGCGTGAGGAGCTGGGTGATCTCTTGCTGCAGGTTTATTTTCACGCTCGGATAGCGCAAGAGCATGAATCACAACCTTTCAATATTGATGATGTAGCCAAATCAGTTGCTGACAAGTTGATATCGCGGCATCCTCATGTGTTCTCAAATACAACGGTTGCCTCAAGCGGCGATGTATTAGAAAACTGGGAGCGGATTAAAAGAGAGGAAAAGGGTCGCACTTCTGCTCATGATGGTGTCCCGACCGGACAGCCGGCGCTGCCTTTAGCTGCAAAACTAATTTATCGGGCACAGAAAAATCATCTTGAGATGCCAGAACTTCCAGCTGAAACACCGGTTGATGAGCAGATGTTGGGTGAGCAATTACTTTCTCTGGTCTCATGGGCAGTAACTCATGATGTGGATCCCGAGGTGGCGCTGCGTAAAGCGGCGTTGCAGTATCGAGCTCAGATGAGCGAGCAAGAAGCACAGCGCAAGTAATCCGGAGTTTTCAGGCTAGACTGCGCGCCCGTGACCAACATTAAATCTGTAAATGCGCGCGAGATTCTCGATTCTCGTGGAAATCCAACCGTTGAAGTAGATGTTTATTTAGAAGATGGATCCTTTGCCCGGGCTGCAGTGCCAAGTGGTGCATCGACCGGTGCCTTTGAGGCCGCCGAGTTACGTGATGGTGGAGCTAGATATTTAGGCAAGGGTGTCGCAGAGGCAGTTGCGAATGTGAAGAACAAAATCGCACCAGTCGTAGTTGGAAGAGATGCATTTGATCAACGTGGTCTAGATCAAGCCATGATTGATTTAGATGCCACAGTAAACAAGTCATCCCTTGGTGCAAATGCGATTCTCGGAGTTTCGTTAGCAGTTGCAAAAGCTGCAGCTCAATCGAAAAATCAACCTTTTTACTCATTTATCGGCGGTCCATCAGCCAACCTACTGCCCATTCCAATGATGAATATTCTTAATGGCGGTGCTCACGCAGATACCAATGTCGATATTCAAGAGTTCATGATTGCTCCGATTGGCGCCGACTCCTTCAAAGAAGCTCTTCGTTGGGGAGCAGAGATTTATCACAACCTAAAAGCGGTCTTAAAGAAGCGGGGATTAGCAACCAGCATTGGTGATGAAGGCGGTTTCGCGCCAAATCTTGATTCAAATCGTGCAGCGCTTGATCTAATTGTTGAAGCGGTAGAAAAAGCTGGTTACAAAGTAGGCAGCCAGATTGCACTAGCTATGGATGTTGCAGCTACTGAGTTTTATCAAGATGGAAAGTACGCCTTTGAAGGTGGTTCCTTGACCGCCGCCGAGATGATTGCCTATTACAAAGGATTGGTTGATTCCTATCCCATGGTTTCAATTGAGGATCCGCTTTCTGAGGATGATTGGGATGGATGGAAATCCATAACTACAGAGTTAGGACAACGGGTTCAATTGGTGGGCGATGATTTATTTGTCACCAATCCAGCCCGTTTGGCTCGCGGTATTTCCGAAGGCACCGCCAATGCACTTCTAGTTAAGGTAAATCAGATTGGCACTCTTACCGAAACTCTTGATGCGGTAGCTATGGCGCATAAGGCCGGATATCGCTCGATGATGAGCCATAGATCAGGCGAAACCGAGGACACCACCATTGCAGATCTTGCCGTTGCAGCATCTTGCGGACAGATTAAGACTGGTGCGCCAGCCCGTAGCGAAAGAGTTGCAAAGTACAATCAGTTGCTAAGAATTGAAGAGGAATTAGGCACAGCGGCAAAGTACGCGGGCCGCGAAGCTTTTCCGAGATTCACATCTCGCTAAATTTTAAGGAGCGGATATGAGACGCAGAAAGTTAAAGCTGCGTTCAGCTCTTGAGGGGTTTGCGGAAAAGCGTGGCATCTCAACTCGGTTGTTAATTTTATTTATTGTGCTTTTCGGTGTTGCGGTAACTCTAGCTCCGCCAACACAGCATTACTTTGCACAACGAGCCCAGATCAGCGCTCTTGAAGCTGATGTTGACTCAAACCGTAAGAAGTTAGAAGAGGCGCGCGCTGAGTTGCAGAGATGGCGCGATCCCGAGTACATAAAATCTCAAGCTCGAGACCGGTTACATTTCGTTTTGCCAGGGGAGCGGCAGTACATAATTCTTGGGATCAATAATCAGGTTGATGATGGAACCTCAACCGCGGCCCCTATTAATCAAGACTTTCCTTTGGGCGTGCCTTGGTACTCCCGAGTTATCTCCTCGATTACCTCAGTCGGTGTCGGAGCGCCAACTCCGTGATCAATAAGCCAACTTCCGAGGACTTAGCAGCGATTGAGATTCAACTTGGTCGCACCCCGAGAGATGTTCACGCTGTGGCGTATCGCTGCCCTTGCGGAAACCCAGCGGTTGTTGAAACGCCACCGCGGTTAAATGATGGAACCCCATTTCCTACTTTTTACTACGCAACTTGTCCCAACTTAACCTCAGCAATTTCTACCTTAGAAAACTCAACTTTAATGTCAGAGATGAATGAACGGTTACAGAGTGATGCGCAATTAGCTGGGGAGTATCGCGCTGCACATGATGATTATTTAGCGGCTCGAGC
>JBEAXZ010000046.1:0-7358 GCA_041159565.1 Actinomycetota bacterium
GGAAATCCATTTTTTTCCGACTGATTTCGTTATAAGCGGATGCATCGAATACGAGGGTTCGAATCCCATGGCATCTCCAGCAAAGGCCAGAACAATGCTTTGCAAGATCTCGTTGCTGCCATTGGCGGCCCAGATATATTCATAACTGAAATCAGTATTTGAAATTCCATTTATGTAAGCAGCCAAAGTAGTTCGTAACTCAATCGCATCACGGTCAGGATAGCGATTTAAATTAGACACTCGGTCTGAAATCTCAGAGACAATCCTGATCTGCAAACTTTCATCTAAAGAGTATGGATTCTCATTAGTGTTCAACCGCACCTGTGCTGGAATCTGCGGCGCGCCATAAGGCTTCAGGTCGCGAATATTTTCATTAAGCGAGAGCCACTCCGGCCAACTTTGGTTCATTTATTGCTGCCCGGCTCTTCAAATCTAGCCGCAACCGCCTCGCCATGAGCCGGCAAATCCTCGGCATTGGAAAAGGTGATTACGCTTGAAGCAATCTCTCTAAGAGCAAGTTCGTTGTAATCAATAAAGTGCAGTCCTCTCAAGAATGTTTGAACTGAAACACCACTGGAGTGACATGCGCAACCACCGGTAGGAAGAACATGGTTGGAGCCAGCTAAATAGTCCCCTAATGAAACTGGCGAAAAGCGTCCTAGAAAGACAGCTCCGGCATTTCGTATCTCACGGCTAGCCTGTCTTGGATTTGTAACCTGGAGCTCGAGATGCTCAGCAGCATATGCATTTGCCACGGCAAGAGATTGTTTAAGGTTGTCTGTTAACGCAATCGCTGATTGAACGCCTTGCAGCGCCTCCTTAATGCGTTCAGAGTGCTTGGTTTTCGCAACTCGTTTTTCGAGCTCTTTCTGTACCTGCTGGGCTAGCTCAACTGAATCAGTGATTAGAACAGCTGCCGCAATGGTGTCATGTTCTGCTTGGCTTATTAAATCTGTTGAGACATCACTGGCCAGTGCAGACTCATCAGCCACCACAGCAATCTCGGTTGGACCCGCTTCAGAATCAATACCGATCACTCCCCTGAGGGCGCGCTTTGCTGCGGCAACGTAGATATTGCCTGGGCCAGTAACAAGATCAACTTTTTCTAGAACCGCGTTATCAAAGTTATTTGGTTGTGAATTTATTCCGTAAGCAAAGGCAGCAATGGCTTGCGCACCGCCCATGGCATACACCTCGTCTATTCCCAACAATGCACAGGTTGCCAGGATTGTGGGATGCGGCCAGCCATTATTCTCTTTTTGTGCGGGTGAAGCTAGTGCAATACTTTTTACGCCAGCAATCTGTGCTGGAACAGCGTTCATAATTACTGAGCTGGGATATACGGCTTTGCCACCTGGTACATACAAGCCAACTCGATCAACTGGGATCCAGCGTTCTTCGACCTCTCCACCATCAACAACACGGGTGGTGGTACTCCCCCGTTTTTGATCAAGATGGACTACTCGAACCCTTCTAATCGCCTCCAATATGACCTGCTTGAGTCCGACATCAAGCTGTTGCAATGCTTGATCAATTACCGATTTTGGAACGCGGATAGATTCGGGCGCTACACCGTCAAATTTGAGGCTCAACTCTTTTAGGGTTGATTCATCACCCTCTTTAACCGCTTGCAAGATTGGCTTGATTGCAACTAGAGCGCTCTCAATATCAAACTCCGCGCGCGGCAATAATCTTTGGTACTCAGATTTTGATAACTGGCGACCGCGTAGATCTACAACCCTCATCAAATCGCTCACCGCCCTATTCTAAAGCGAGTATTGGATTTGTGGCTTGTTATTTAAACCAGACAGTCTGGCCCCAAAATGGATTTCAAATCAGCGCTCAGACTCGGCGAAGAGGTCACCTTTAATCCATCATCCAAACGCAAAATTGTGTTTTTCGCCCCACCTTCAATCTTTAGGTGTACTTCGCGAGTTCCGGGATGAGAGCGCAGGATTTCCTTCATTCGATCAACGATTGGCGGTGTGCATCGCTCCGCCTCTAATCGAATTACAAATGGACCTATTGGAGCTTGATTGATATCCGGAATTGATAAATCAATCGCGGTTACCTGGGGCGTTTCTTCCCTTTTATCTATTCTTCCCCTAACAACAACTATTCGATCCTCAATCAAGTTCAGAGCATGCTGCTGATAGGTGCTGGAGAAAAAGCGCACATCAATCGCGCCCTCTAAATCTTCGATTGTGACAATAGCCCAGGACTGTCCCTGCCTGCTGACTTTGCGCTGCACACTTGTTATTAAACCTGCAATTGTCACAGTTTGTTCATGTCCAACTACATCATCAAATATCTGGCTAATTGTTATATCGGTAGCTGATTTCAGAACATGCTCTACACCCAGTAGTGGATGATCCGAGACGTACAAGCCCAACATCTCGCGCTCGTAGGATAGTAGTAGCGCCTTTTCCCACTCTGCATCATCTATTTGTAATTCAACTCCAGAAACAGCAGATGGAGAAGCTAAGTTCGCACCACCAAACAGATCGAATTGGCCAATCGACTCGGCACGTTTGGTCTCCATCACCGAATCAATAGCTTCCAGGTAAATGTTCATCAACCCTTTTCTGGAATGGCCCAGTGAGTCAAATGCTCCTGCTTTAATTAAAGATTCAATAGTTTTCTTGTTACAAACATGGACATCTACCTTTGCTAGAAAATCTCCAAATGATTGGTAGCGACCTTTTTCTACGCGGTTCTTGGCGATTGAGGAAACAACATTTTCGCCAACGTTGCGGATTGCAGCCAAACCAAACCTAATGTCCTGGCCAGTTGGCGTGTACTCACCATTTGAATCATTTACATCTGGGGGCAGGACCTTGATGCCCATGCGGCGGCATTCATTTAGATAGAGCGCAGATTTATCCTTGTCATCCCTAACACTGGTTAGAAGAGCCGCCATATACTCGGTTGGGTAATTAGCCTTGAGGTAAGCGGTCCAGAAGGAAACAACTCCATAACCAGCGCTGTGGGCTCGGTTAAAGGCGTAATCCGAAAATGGAATTAGAGTTTTCCAAAGCTCTTCAATCGCTACGCTGGAGAAACCATTCGCACGCATACCCGCTTCAAAGTGGACATACTCTTTATCGAGAATCTCCTTATTCTTCTTACCCATCGCTTTGCGTAGCAAATCTGCACGACCAAGCGAGAAGCCGGCCAATTTCTGTGCGATAGCCATAACCTGCTCTTGATAAACAATTAGGCCATATGTGTCATCCAAAATCTCTTTAAGCGCCTCGCTTAACTCTGGATGTATCGGTTCGATTTTCTTACGTTTATTCTTGCGATCTGCATAATCATTATGTGCATTAACACCCATTGGTCCGGGACGATAAAGTGCAATAACAGCCGAGATATCCTCAAAGGAGTCGGGAACCATTGACCTAAGTAGTGCACGGATTGGCGCACTATCTAATTGAAATACACCAAGGGTGTCGCCTCTAGAGAGCAGTTCGAAGGTTTTCTGATCAGATAAAGGCAAATCCTCTAGGACCAAACTCTTACCTTGATTGTTTTTAATGTTAAGTAAACAATCATCAAGCACCGAAAGGTTTCTAAGCCCTAAGAAATCCATCTTCAACAAACCCGTGGATTCGCAGGCTCCCATATCAAACTGGGTGATGATGGCTCCATCTGCTTCTCGACGATGAATTGGTATGACATCAAGGAGTGGTTCGCGACTTAAGATAACTCCAGCGGCATGAACACCCCACTGCCGTTTTAATCCTTCCAGACCTCTTGCCATATCCACGATGGTTTTGGAATCTGGGTCTGCTTCATAGATATTTCTAAACTCTTGCGCTTCGGCATAGCGATCATTTTCTTTATCAAACACACCCGCTAGGGAAATGTCCTTGCCCATGATGGCAGGGGGTAGAGCCTTGGTTAACTTCTCGCCTATCGCATATGGATAGCCCAGTACTCGAGTGGAATCTTTGATGGCTTGCTTAGATTTGATGGTGCCGTAGGTGATGATCTGAGCTACCCGATCATCACCATATTTATTGGTGGCATATCGGATCATCTCTCCACGTCTACGCTCATCAAAATCCAAATCGATATCAGGCATGGAGATACGTTCTGGGTTCAGGAAGCGCTCAAAAAGTAAGCCGTGCTTTATCGGATCTAAGGCTGTGATACCAAGCGCATAAGAAACAAGCGAGCCCGCCGCTGATCCTCGACCTGGTCCAACTCTGATTCCTTGAGATATAGCGTGATTAACAAGATCTGCAACAACCAGGAAGTAACCAGGGAATCCCATTTTGGTCATAACCTCGAGTTCATAATTTAATCTCTCGATATATCCATCAGGAATTACATTGTTAAAACGGTTTTGCAATCCTTTGTGCGCCTCTTTTACCAGCCAGCTATCCTCAGTTTCGCCAGATGGAACCGGGAATTTTGGCAATAGATTTTCATTTTCCCGTAAGGTTGTATTGCAGCGCTCGGCAATTAATAGGGTGTTATCGCAAGCAGACTCGATATCTTTAAAGATCCGACGCATTGTTGCTGCATCCTTCAAATAGAACTCGCTATTTTCAAATTTAAATCTTTTTGGGTCGGCCAGGGTGGAGCCGGATTGGATACATAGCAATGCTTCATGATGTTTAGCGTCATCAGCGTATGTGTAATGTAAATCGTTTGTGGCAAGAAGAGGCAATCCCAACTCTTTTGCCAATTTCAATAGATCATCTTTGACTCTACGTTCAATCTCAATCCCATGATCCATAATTTCGACAAAATAATTCTCAGCACCAAAAATATCTCGGTAACTTGCTGCCGCCGCCCTGGCTTCTTTATATGCACCCATGCGAATACGGGTCTGAATCTCTCCACCTGGGCAACCTGTAGTGGCAATCAGCCCTTGCGAATATTGCGAGAGAATCTCTCGATCCATACGGGGCTTGTAATAGAAACCTTCTAGCGAAGCTAAAGAGGAGAGCTTAAAAAGATTTGCTAAACCAACATTGTCTTCAGCCAAAATGGTCATGTGGGTATAAGCGCCACCACCCGAGACATCATCCTCTCCACCTTCGGCCCACTTAACTCTCTTTTTATCAAAGCGGGATTCAGGAGCAACGTATGCTTCAATGCCAATAATCGGCTTAACCCCTGCTTTTTTCATGGTCTTATAAAAATCAAAGGCGCCAAAAACATTGCCGTGATCGGTCATCGCAATCGCACCATCACCGGTGCGAGCAACCTCTTGCGCTAATGTCTCTATGCGAGCTGCACCATCGAGCATGGAGTACTCGGTATGCACATGTAGATGGACAAAACCTTTGCTCACGGTCGGCGAGATTACTCCCTAGGAGCTATTTAACGGTTAAAAACTCTAAGGCGCGTTGCAGGTCTGCTGGCAGGGGCGCATGGAGTGTGATGCGCTCATCAGTCGAAGGTTGAGTAAAGCTCAACTCGATGGCATGCAGCCATGGACGTTTCAACTCTAACTTCGCCGCCAGCACAGGATCTCCACCATAGGCAAGATCTCCCACCAATGGATGACGCAAGGCATTGAAGTGAACTCGGATTTGATGGGTGCGGCCGGTCTCTAGCTCCACCCTCAAAAGAGAGGCGCTCGAGTAAAACTCTAGAACTTGATAATGGGTAATGCTCGGCTTGCCATCAGCAACAACCGCAAATCGATAATCCTCGCGAGGGTGTCTACCAATTGGAGCATCGATAGTTCCTTCGCTCGGATCGATATGACCTTGTACCAAGGTGTGATAAACCTTCTTTACAGTGCGGTTCCTAAATTGATTTTTCATCGCAGTGTAAGAGTTTTCATTTTTCGCCAGCAACATTAATCCAGATGTTCCCGCATCAAGTCTCTGAACAATTCCTTGCCGCTCTTGCGGTCCTGATGTTGAAATGCGATAACCACGTGCAATCAATGCGCCAACAACGGTTGGTCCCATCCATCCTGGGCTGGCGTGAGCTGCGCATCCCACGGGTTTGTTTACGACAACTACATCCTGATCATCATAAACAATCTCTAACTCCTCAATTGGAGTCGGCCTCAGCTCTAGAGGATCAAATGGTTCTGGCAAAGTGACAATTAGTCTGTCGCCAACTCGCACCCGATCTGATTTAGATAGTGGCTTCTTGCCCTGAACTACATCACCCCCGTTAAGTAGATCTGCCACATTGCTACGTGAAAGCTCTAAGAGCTTAGAGAGCGCCGAGTCAACCCGTTCCCCATCTAACTCCTGAGGAATTAATACCTCTTTACGTTCTCGATTCGATGACATCAAGCGCTCCGATTTGGTTTCTCGTAAGGCTGGATATCTCTCATAGCCAAAATAGTCAGCAAGATTCCAGCGCAAACTATGGCGGAATCTGCCACATTAAAAATCGGCCAATTTGGTAATTGGATCCAATCGATAACCTCGCCCCGCCAAACCCCTGGTGGGCGAACGGCGCGATCCCACAGATTTCCTAGAACTCCACCTAGAAGTAGAGCGAGACCA
This sequence comes from Actinomycetota bacterium, assembly GCA_041159565.1. Lineage (GTDB taxonomy): Bacteria > Actinomycetota > Actinomycetes > Nanopelagicales > Nanopelagicaceae > MAG-120802. Next base: position 6,489 of record JBEAXZ010000046.1, read on the forward strand.
ATCGCCCAGCCTCTATTTTCTACCTTGCGCATGTAATAAATAATGAATGCGGCTACACATAACTTCAGTGAGGACAATAAAGGAGTGGCATCGGTGGCCAAACTAAAACCCGCTCCTGGATTGGTTCCATAAGTTAACTTTAGGAAATCACCCAACACCTTTACCGGCTCTCGAAACTGAAGATAGCTGGCTGCCCAATTTTTTGTAATTAAATCAATGGCAAAAACCAAAGTAACTAAAGCAATAAATAGTCGTCGCGCGCGGTTTGCACGTGACGACTCTAGCGACGCTCTTCCTTCTGCTTGCATAGCATGCAAAGAGTTGCGCGCGGGAATACCTGCAGACGAGCTTTACCAATGGCATTTCCGCAATCTTCACAGCGACCGTATGTCTTGTTATCAATTCTCTCTAGGGCGCGCTCTGTTTGCAGCACCATATCTCGGGCGTTATAGACCAAAGATATTTCATGTTCTCGTTCGAAGGTTTTCGCTCCGGCATCAGCCTGATCATCGCCGGCACCGACTCCAGATGCCTCAATCAATTCATCCATTTCACTTTCAATCTCTTCCAACTCTTTCTTAAGTCGGACTAGATCTTTTGCTAAATCTGCACGGATTGCCTTTAACTCGGTAGCGGTCCAGTTTTCCTCGCCCTCGCTTACAAATGGCGCAGGAGCAGCTTTGATTGGTTTTAGGCCCGGAGCTTTCTTGCCTGGCTTTGGCTTTCTAACTGGTGGCGGAAGAACTAATCGTTTTTCCTCAACCACCACGACATCGCTGGCCTCTATCTCAGGTTTGTAAACCGATATGGTGGTTGCTCCACCTTTTGCTGTACTACTTGTAAGTGCAGTCTTGTGAGCACCCTTTATTA